>NZ_JAPTFO010000004.1:0-106642 GCF_030985515.1 Stenotrophomonas sp. Sm10 | reverse complement strand
TGGGTGCCGACCGTTGGTCGGGCCGCCTTGCAGCATTACAGGGTGCGTGGCACTTCGATACGCTCGAAGCACTCGATCTGGTCACCCGGCTTGACGTCGTTGTAGGCCTTCACCGCGATACCGCATTCGGTACCGTTGCGGACTTCCTCGACGTTCTCCTTGAAGCGACGCAGCGATTCCAGCTCGCCCTCGAAGATCACCACGCTGTCGCGCAGCACGCGAATCGGCTTGTTGCGCTTGACCACGCCCTCGATGACCATCGAGCCGGCAACAGCGCCCAGCTTGGAGCTGCGGAAGACGTCGCGGACCTCGGCGATACCGATGATCTCTTCGCGGATCTCCACGCCCAGCAGGCCGGAGGCCACCTGCTTCACCTGATCGATCACGTCATAGATGATCGAGAAGTAACGCAGGTCCACGCCGTTGGATTCGATGATGCGACGGGCCGAAGCATCCGCACGCACGTTGAAGCCGATGACGGTGGCCTTCGAAGCGGCCGCCGAGTTGGCGTCCGACTCGGTGATGCCGCCCACGCCGGAGTGGATCACGTTGATGCGGATGTCGTCGTTGGACAGCGCGACCAGTGCCTGGCTCAGGGCCTGCACCGAACCCTGCACGTCGGCCTTGATGACCAGGTTGAGGACCTGCTGGCCCTCGCCCTTGCCCAGGGTCGCCATGATGTCTTCCATGCGGCTGCCCGCGGTGGCGACCAGGCGCGATTCACGGCGCTTGGTCTCACGCTGCTGGGCAACGTCCTTGGCCAGCCGCTCGTCCTCGACGACCACGAAGTCGTCACCGGCTTCCGGCACGCCGGACAGGCCCAGGACCTGCACCGGGATGGACGGGCCGGCGAACTCCGGCTGCTTGCCGGTTTCGTCGAACAGCGCACGCACGCGGCCGTACTGGATGCCGCACACCAGGTAGTCGCCCTTCTTCAGGCGACCCTGCTGCACCAGCACGGTGGCGACCGGGCCACGGCCCTTGTCCAGCGACGATTCGATCACCACGCCCGAGGCCCGGCCTTCGTCGACCGCCTTCAGTTCCAGCAGTTCGGCCTGGATCGAGATGGCGTCCAGCAGGTCGTCGATGCCCAGGCCGGTCTTGGCCGAGATCTCCACCATCTGGGTGTCACCACCGAAGTCCTCGGCCACGACCTGCTCGGACAGCAGTTCGTTCTTGACCCGCATCGGGTCGGCGTCGGACTTGTCGATCTTGTTGATCGCCACGATCAGCGGCACACCCGCCGAACGGGCGTGCTGGATCGCTTCCTTGGTCTGCGGCATGACGCCGTCATCGGCAGCAACGACCAGCACCACGATGTCGGTCAGCTTGGCGCCGCGCGCACGCATCGAGGTGAACGCCGCGTGGCCCGGGGTATCCAGGAAGCTGATCACGCCCTTGGGCGTATCCACGTGGTAGGCACCGATGTGCTGGGTGATGCCGCCGGCTTCGCCGGTGGCAACCTTGGTGCGGCGGATGTAATCCAGCAGCGAGGTCTTGCCGTGGTCGACGTGGCCCATGATGGTGACCACCGGCGGACGCTGGGTGGCTTCGCCCTGGTTTTCACCGGCCGAGGCCAGCAGCGCGTCTTCGGCGTCGTTGTCGTTGGCACGGATCGCCTTGTGGCCGAGTTCTTCGGTCACCAGCGCGGCGGTGTCATGGTCGATGGACTGGGTGATGGTGGCCATCACGCCCATCTTGAACAGCGCCTTCACCACCTCGCCACCCTTCAGCGCAAGCTTCTGCGCCAGGTCGGCCACGGTAATGGTGTCGCCGATCGCCACTTCACGCACCACCGGTGCGGTCGGACGTTCGAACGCGTGCGGGCCGGCGTTGTTGCCACCACGCGACATGTCGCGACGGCCACCGGCCTGGTTGCGGCCGCCCGGACGACCACGGGTATTGCTGTTGTTGCTGTTGCCACGACGCGCACGATCGGCCGCAGACAGGTGCATCTGGCCGGCGAAACGATCACCTGGGCCACGCTCGTTGCGCGGCGCGCTGCGGTTGTTGCGGTCGTCGTTGCGCGGCGGCGGCGCACTGCGCGGCGCAGCCGGGGCTGTCGCCGGGGCGCGCGGCGGGCGCGGCGCGGTTTCGTCGATCGGAGCACGCTTGGGCTTGCTGGCAGCCAGCGTCTCGGCCGCCTTGGCGGCAGCCGCAGCTTCCTCGGCGGCCTTCTTCTCGGCCTCGGCGCGTTCCTTGGCGGCGGCCTCTTCCTCGCGGGCACGGACGATGGCTTCGTCGCGCAGACGATCCTTTTCGGCCAGCGCCTGCTGTTCGGCGAGGTTGCGCGCACGCGACTCTTCCAGCTTGCGCAGGATGTCGGCGCGCTCTTCGTCCGGCGTCATGGCGCGAGCACCATCCTTGACGTAGGTACGCTTCTGGCGCACCTCGACATTCACGGTCGTCTTGCTGCGACCGGAACTGACCGTCACTTCCTGCTGTTTCCGGCGGTTGAGCGTGATCTTCTTTGCAGACTGATCCGTCTCTTCCGGGGCCTGCTCGGGCTTGCCGTGCGAACGACGAAGGAAGCCCAGGAGCTTCACCTTCTCGGTACTGGTCACGACCTGGTCGGGACCGCTGAACTTCATGCCGGCACCGGCCAGCTGTTCCAGCAGTTTTTCGACCGGCGTGTTGACCAGTTCGGCAAGCTTGCGGATGGTGGTTTGCTGCGACATTCGGATCCTATGATCTTGTGGGCGCCCCCCCGCATCTGGAGGTGGCGCGGATTCTACGCCCTGAGCGGCTCAGGGCCCTGTTCATTGCCGGCTCATTCGCCGCGTTCCAGTCGGGCGATCTCCTCGGCACGCGCGGCCAGGATCAGCGCCGCAGCGCGCTCCTGGTCCAGCCCTTCAATGCCGAAGTCCATGACCTCGTCGGCGGCCAGGTCGGACAGGTCCTCGCTGGTACGCACGCCGTGGCCGGCCAGCGCATACGCGGTGGCTTCGTCCATGCCCTTCAGGGACAGCAGGTCCTGCGCCGGCTGGCCGTCTTCAAGGCCTTCCTCGACTGCCAGGGCCTCATTGAGCAGCGCATCGCGGGCACGAGCGCGCAGCTCTTCGACGATGTCTTCGTCGAAACCTTCCACGGCCAGCAGTTCGCCGACCGGGACATATGCGATTTCCTCGACGGTGCCGAAGCCTTCGCTGACCAGGATGCCGGCGATCTCTTCGTCCACTTCCAGCTTGTCCATGAACAGCTGGCGTGCGGCGGCCTGCTCGGCCTCCGACTTGGCGGTGACCTGGTCCTGGGTCATCACGTTGAGCTGCCAGCCGGTCAGGCGGCTGGCCAGGCGCACGTTCTGGCCGCCCTTGCCGATCGCCTGGGCGAGACGGTCTTCGGCAACGGCCAGGTCCATCGAGTGCTTGTCTTCATCGACGATGATCGACTGGACTTCGGCCGGCGCCATCGCATTGATGACGAAGTTGGCCGGATTGTCGTTCCACAGCACGATGTCCACGCGCTCGCCGTTGAGCTCGTTGGACACGGCCTGCACGCGCGAACCGCGCATGCCGATGCAGGCACCGATCGGATCGGTGCGCTGGTCGTGGGCCAGCACGGCGATCTTGGCGCGATCGCCCGGATCGCGCGCACAGGCCTTGATTTCCACCAGGCCCTGGCCGACTTCCGGCACTTCCAGCTTGAACAGCTCGATCATGAATTCCGGGGCGGCGCGGCTGATGAACAGCTGCGGACCACGCGGTTCCGAACGGACCTCGGCCAGGTAGCCGCGCACGCGGTCACCGGCGCGCAGCACGTCGCGCGGGATGCCCTTGTCCTTCGGAATGAAGCCTTCGGCGTTGCCACCGAGGTCGACATAGATGTTGCCACGCTCGGCGCGCTTGACCACGCCGGTGATCAACTCACCGACACGATCCTTCCACGCGTCCACGACCTGCTGGCGCTCGGCTTCGCGCACGCGCTGGACGATGACCTGCTTGGCGGCCTGGGCAGCAATGCGGCCGAAGTCCGGGTTCTCGATCTGTTCTTCGATGTAGTCGCCGACCTCGACGCCTTCGGCTTCGTCGACGGCATCCATCAGGCGGATCTGGCGGTCGGGCGACTCCATGACCACATCATCGGCCACCACTTCCCAGCGGCGGAAGGTTTCGTAGCTGCCATCCTTGTGGTCGATGACCACGCGGGTCAGCACTTCCTCGTCGGGATAGCGCTTCTTCGCTGCCGAGGCCAGAGCGGCCTCGATGGCATCGAAGATCACTTCACGCGGCACGCCCTTCTCGTTGGCGACTGCGTCGACTACCAGCAACAGTTCCTTGCTCATTGGCTCACTCCGCGCGCGGCTTCTTTGCCGCCGGCTCGTTGGAAGAAGAATTCGTGTTCGGCTTCGGACGCTTCGGTGCCGGACCGGTCGGCTTGCTCGGGGCCAGCCCCAGCGCCACCCAGTCGGGCATGATCCGTGCCTTGTCGATGTTGTCGGCCGACACCACCACTTCGGCCTTGTCGACGATGAAGGTGATGGTGCCCGCAGCCTCGTCGGTCGCCTCGATACGCCCCTGCAGGCGACGACGGTTGTCCTGCGGCAGCTTCAGCGTGACCTTGGCCGATTCACCCTGGTGGCGAGCGAACTGCTCCAGGTTGAACAACGGGCGATCCACGCCCGGCGAGGACACTTCCAGCGTGTAATTGCCGCTGATCGGGTCTTCGACGTCCAGCTGCGCCGACACTTCGCGGCTGACCCGCTCACAGTCGTCGACATTGATGATGCGCTCGGGCTGTTCAGCCAGTGGCACGTCGATGTAAAGGCGCAGGGTCGCACCGCCGGGGGCCGGCAGATACTCAACGCCCAGCAGCTCCAGGCCCAGCGACACAACGGTCGGGGCGAGCAGATTCGCGATGTCGGTTGCCTTGTCGCTCACAGCCTGCCTTGATCTCTTGGTTGGGTGCCGGCCTTGGCCAGCGTGAAAACATGACGCCCCGGAAACGACAAAGGGCCCGCTGGGCCCCTTTTCCGGAAAGACTCCGGTGACTGGATTCCGGTTGCAACCTGCATTGCCTGCCGGTCGCGGCCCTCCTTCCGGATCCGGACTCCCGCTGGGAGGCCGCCTTCAGGGGTACTGCTAGGCCGCTGATGATAGCGGCTGCACCGCGCTGGTGCAAGGTGCGGGCCTGGGGGCAGCCCCTTTTCCGCACCGGCAGTTCGGGCATGGCTCGACTCTACAGAAACGGGCCAGCCCAAAGAAAAACGCCTTCGAAGGAGGACTTCGAAGGCGATCTCTTTACTTGGTAGCGGGGGCAGGATTTGAACCTGCGACCTTCGGGTTATGAGCCCGACGAGCTGCCAGACTGCTCCACCCCGCACCGGAAGTGTTTGAACTGCTGCCGCGCTCTTTCGATGACGGCTACCGCAACGATGTTCTGGCTGAACCGCTGCAGTGACAACTCAGGCTGCGCATATTACACGAATCGCGCAGCTTTGTGTCAATTTTTATGCAAGATGCGCAAATGCCTGCTGGCACCAGACCATGATCGGGTTCCAGGCAAGGCCCAGCGCCAGCAGTGCCAGCGCGTTCACGCCCAGCACCAGGCCCAGCACGCGGTCGTTACTGCGCGGCATGGCCTCGCCCACCGGCTCATCGAAGTACATGACCTTGATGACGCGCAGGTAGTAGAAGCAGCCCACCACGGCGCACAGCACGCCAAGGATGGCCAGCCACAGCAGGCCGCCGTTGACGGCCGCGCCCAGCACCGCCAGCTTGGTCCAGAACCCCAGGAACGGCGGGATGCCGGCCAGCGACGCCATGATGCACAGCACCAGGCCGGCCATCCACGGATTGCGGGCGTTGAGCCCCTTGAAGTCCTCGATGTTCTCGGCTTCGAAACCGGCGCGCGACAGGGCGATGATCGCACCGAAGGCAGCGGTCGACATGATGGCGTAGGCCAGTGCGTAGAACAGCGCGGCGGCATAGCCCTGCGCGCCGCCACCGGCGATGCCCATCAGCAGGAAGCCGATGTGCGAGACGGTGGAGAACGCCAGCATTCGCTTGAGGTTGCTCTGCGCGATGGCCATCAGGTTGCCGATGACCAGCGAGACTGCGGCCAGGCCGGCAATGAGCAGCTGCAGCTCGGTCGACAGCGGCCCCACGCCCATTTCCAGCAGGCGGTAGGCCATGCCGAAGGCCGCCAGCTTCGGCGCCGAGCTGATGAACAGCGCGATCGGTGCCGGGGCACCCTGGTAGACGTCCGGCAGCCACATGTGGAACGGCGCGGCGCCCAGCTTGAAGGCGACGCCGGCGATCATGAACACCGCACCGGTGATCAGCAGCACGCGCTCTTCCGAGTGCGGGATGGCATCGCGGATGACGTCCAGGTGCAGGCTGCCGGTGGCGCCGTAGATCAGCGACATGCCGTACAGCAGCAGGCCCGAGGCCAGCGAGCCCAGCACGATGTACTTCATCGCCGCTTCCGAGGCCAGGCCGTTTTCACGGTTGCTGGCGACCAGGGCGTAGGAGCACAGCGCCAGCAGCTCCAGGCCCAGGTAGACCATCAGCAGGCTGCCGGCCGAGACCAGGATCATCATGCCGGCGGTACCGAACAGGATCAGCACCGGGATCTCGCCCTGGAACAGGTTGCGGTCACGCAGGTAGCGCCAGCCGTAGATCAGGGTCAGGCCGCTGAGCAGCACGATCCCGGTCTTCATCACGTCCGCGGCGGTATCGCGCACGAACATGCCATGGAAGACCTCCCCCTGCCCGCCCACGCCGGTGGCCAGCATGAACAGCACCACGGCCAGCGCAGCGAGCGCGAACAGGTGGGTGACGATCTTGTTCCGGTTGCTGACGAACAGGTCGAGGATCATCAGGGCGAAGGCGCTGCCGATCAGCACCAGCTCGGGAGCGAGCGGTGGCAGGTCAGCGGCGGTCAATGGCAGCAGCGGCGAGGTGGTCATCATCAAATCCTGGAATTACAGCAGCTTGCTGGATGCGATCTGCATCGCCAGCTTCGCGATCGAGGGCTCCATCAGGTCGGTCAGCGGCTTGGGGTAGATGCCCAGGGCCAGCACGCCGATGGCGAACACGCCCAGCACCAGCCATTCGCGGCCGTTGATGTCCTTCAGTTCGGCCACATGGCTGTTGGCCACTTCGCCGAAGAAGATGCGCTTGTACAGCCACAGGGTGTAGGCGGCGCCGATGATCAGGGTGGTGGCCGCGCCCAGGGCGATCCACGGATTACGCTGGAAGGCCGAGAGGATGACCATGAACTCGCCGACGAAACCGCTGGTACCCGGCAGGCCAGCATTGGCCATGAAGAACAGCATGGCGAAGGTGGCGAACCACGGCATCACGTTGACCACGCCGCCGTAATCGGCGATGCGGCGGCTGTGCATGCGGTCGTACAGCACGCCGACGCAGGAGAACATGGCGCCGGACACGAAGCCGTGCGAGATCATCTGCACCATGGCGCCCTGCAGGCCCAGGCGGGCGGCATCGGCGTTGCCGGCTTCACGCACCAGCCACAGGGCGATGAAGGTGCCGAGGGTGACAAAGCCCATGTGCGCGATCGACGAGTAGGCGATCAGCTTCTTCATGTCGTCCTGCACCAGGGCGACCAGGCCGACATAGATCACTGCGATCAGCGACAACGCGATCACCAGCCAGGCCCATTCCTGCGACGCGTCCGGAACGATCGGCAGGTTGAAGCGCAGGAAGCCGTAGCCACCGATCTTCAGGGCGATCGCGGCCAGGATCACCGAACCGGCGGTCGGCGCTTCCACGTGGGCATCCGGCAGCCAGGTGTGGACCGGGAACATCGGCACCTTGACCGCGAAGGCGATCAGGAAGGCGAAGAAGATCCAGGTCTGTTCCTTGGCCGACAGCGGCAGTGCGTACAGGTCGGCCAGCTGGAAGCTGCCGCCCTTCATGTACAGGTAGATCAGCGCCACCAGCATCAGCACCGAGCCGAGGAAGGTGTACAGGAAGAACTTCAGCGCGGCGTAGATGCGGCGCGGGCCGCCCCAGACACCGATGATCAGGAACATCGGAATCAGCATCGCTTCGAAGAACACGTAGAACAGCATCGCGTCCGTCGCAGCAAAGATGCCCACGGTGACGCCTTCCAGGATAAGGAAGGCCGCCACGTACTGGTTCACGCGCTTGTCGATGGCGCTCCAGGCGCCGATCAGGGCAAGCACGCTGACCAGGGTGGTCAGCAGGATCAGCGCCACGGCAATGCCGTCCACGCCCAGGTTGTAGCCGATCTTGTACGCCGGGATCCAGGCGTGGGTCTCGACGAACTGCAGACCGTCGACGCCCGCGTTGTAGCCGCTCAGCAGCGAGAGGCTCGCCACGAACGTCAGCACCGCTACGCCCAGCGACGCCCAGCGGGCGGTCTGCGCATCACGGATCGCAAGAATCAGGGCACCACCGATGATCGGCAGCCAGATGAGGACACTGAGTAGAGGCCAGTTCGACACGTCTTCTTATTCCGTACAGGTCATCAACGCAGGTAATGCATCAGCACGCCCAGCAGGGCAATCAGGCCGATGATCATCGCGAAGGCGTAGTGATAGAGGAAACCGGATTGGGTACGACGCAGCACGCCGGCTGCGACGTCCACAACACGTGCCGAGAGATTGACCACGCCGTCGACGATGTTGCTGTCGATCCAGCGCGAGACCTTGCCCAGCTTGACGCTGCCACCGGCAAAGCCATCGATCCACAGCTTGTCGAAGCCGTACTTGTTTTCCAGCACCGAAACCAGCGGAGCGAAGGTCTTGCGGGCCTTGCCCGACAGGTCCGGCTTCCACAGGTAGAACAGTGCGGCCAGCAGGAAGCCCGCAACGGTCAGCACGAACGCCGGCGCCATCATGCCGTGCAGCGCGAACGCGACCGGGCCATGGAACTCCTCGCCCAGGAAGCCGATGGTGTTCTTGGCCGGATCGTAGAAGTCCACGATGCCGGTGAAGAACGTATGCGCCTGTCCCTTGATGGCGTCGTGCGCGTGGTGGCCGGCCCAGTCGGTGCCATACAGCATCGGACCGATGCTGAAGAAGCCGATGGCGATCGAAGGGATGGCCAGCAGGATCAGCGGCAGGGTCACCACCCACGGGGTTTCGTGCGGCTCATGAGGACCGTGGCCATGGCCGTGGTCGTCGTGATGCGCATCGCCGTGGTGGGCGTCGGCGGCATGGTGCTCGTCATGGCCATGGCCATGCGCGTGGTCATCATGCGTGTCGCGGAATCGTTCCTTGCCATGGAAGGTCAGGAACAGCAGGCGGAAGCTGTAGAAGCTGGTGACGATCACGCCGCCCAGTACGGCCCAGTAGCTGTAGGTGGCCACCCAGTTGTTGGACAGGTGCGCGTGCAGCTCGGCCGCCTCGATGATGGTGTCCTTCGAGTAGAAGCCGGAGAAGAACGGCGTACCCACCAGCGCCAGGGTACCGATCCACATGGTGATGAAGGTGATCGGCATGTACTTGCGCAGGCCGCCCATCTTGCGCATGTCCTGCTCGTGGTGCATCGCGATGATGACCGAGCCGGCGCCCAGGAACAGCAGGGCCTTGAAGAAGGCGTGGGTCATCAGGTGGAACACGGCGGCCGAATAGGCCGACACGCCCAGTGCAACCGTCATGTAGCCCAGCTGGGACAGCGTGGAATACGCGACGACGCGCTTGATGTCGTTCTGCACGATGCCGATCAGGCCGGTGAAGAACGCGGTGGTGGCACCGATGAACAGCACGAAGTTCAGCGCGGTCTGCGACAGCTCGAACAGCGGTGACATGCGGGTGACCATGAAGATACCGGCTGTCACCATCGTCGCGGCGTGGATCAGTGCCGAGATCGGGGTCGGGCCTTCCATCGAGTCCGGCAGCCACACATGCAGCGGGACCTGGGCCGACTTGCCCATGGCACCAATGAACAGGCAGATGCAGATGACGGTGGCGATCGACCAGATCACCGGCTCGTTCAGCAGCTGCATGCCCAGGATGGTGCCGTCCCAGATCTGCAGCTGGGCGCGCGGGTCAGCCAGCATGCCGGCCTGCGAGAACACCTGCGAGTAGTCCAGGGTGCCGAACACCCACAGCACGCCGGCGATGCCCAGCAGGAAGCCGAAGTCACCGACGCGGTTGACCAGGAACGCCTTCATGTTGGCGAAGATCGCGGTCGGGCGCTTGAACCAGAAGCCGATCAGCAGGTACGACACCAGGCCCACCGCTTCCCAGCCGAAGAACAGCTGCAGGAAATTGTTGCTCATCACCAGGGTGAGCATCGAGAAGGTGAACAGCGAGATGTAGCTGAAGAACCGCTGGTAGCCCGGGTCGTCCTGCATGTAGCCGATCGTGTAGATGTGGACCAGCAGCGACACGAAGGTCACCACTACCATCATCATCGCGGTCAGCTTGTCGACCATGAAGCCGACGTGCGCCGAATACTGGCCGACTTCAAAGAACGTGTAGATGTTCTGGTTGAACGGCTGCGCGCCGCCCCACATCAACTGGTAGAACGTGTACATCGACAGGCCGCAGGCCACCGCGACGCCGAGGATGGTGATGGTCTGCGCGCCGAAGCGCTTGACCTGGCGACCGAACAGGCCGGCGATGATGCTGCCGAACAGCGGTGCGAGCACCACTGCGATCAACAGACTCTTGGAGAGAGTGATTTCCATCTGTGGATCAGCCCTTCAACGAATCGACTTCGCCGACATTGATCGTGCGGCGGGTACGGAACAGGGTCACCAGGATCGCCAGGCCGATGGCGGCTTCCGCGGCGGCGACGGTCAGGATGAAGAACACGAACAGCTGGCCGGACGGATCGCCCAGCTGGCGCGAGAAGCCGACGAAGTTGATGTTCACCGACAGCAGCATCAGTTCGATCGACATCAGCAGGACGATGACGTTCTTCCGGTTGAGGAAGATGCCGGCCAGGCTGATGGCGAACAGCACCGCGCCAAGCGCAAGGATGTGGCCAAGGGTAATCACGGCTGGGTCTCCTCGCCGGTGGCCGGCTTGCTGTTGCTGTGCACGACCGGGGCCTCGGCACCCATCTTGACCATGCGCAGACGCTGGCCGGCCTTGACCATGGTCTGCTCACCCGGGTTCTGGCTCTTGACGCCGGTGCGGCGACGCAGGGTCAGCATCACGGCAGCAACCACGGCCACGGTCAGGATGACGGCGGCGAACTCGAACGGAAGCAGGTACTCGGTGAACAACGTGCGCGCCAGCCAGGTGATGTTGGACGTGTCGGCGGCGACCGCAGCGGCGTTGTCGGCCGGGAACGGCGTGGCCGAACGCGCCTTGACGCCGATCAGGATCAGCATCTGCACCAGCATCGCGACGGCGACGATGAGGCCGACCGGCAGGTAGCGCACCCAGCCCTCACGCAGCTTGGTGGGGTCGATGTCCAGCATCATCACCACGAACAGGAACAGCACCATCACCGCGCCGACGTAGACCAGCACCAGCGCCACACCGAGGAACTCGGCGCCCACCAGCAGCCACACGCAGGCAATGGAGAAGAAGGTCAGCACCAGGCAGAGCACGGCGTGAACCGGGTTGCGCACGCTGATCACCGCACCGGCCGAAACCGTTGCCGCGATGGCGAACACCCAGAAAGCGATATTTACCCAATCCATCTCTCGACCTCAGCGGTAAGCGGCATCGGCGGCACGACGCTCGGCGATCTCGTTTTCGAGACGGTCGCCCAGGGCCAGCAGCTGCGGCTTGGTAACGATGTTTTCGCCACGATTCTCGAAGTGGTACTCGAGGATGTGGGTTTCGACGATCGAGTCCACCGGGCAGCTTTCCTCGCAGAAGCCGCAGAAGATGCACTTGAACAGGTCGATGTCGTAGCGCGTGGTGCGGCGGGTTCCGTCCTCGCGCTTGGCCGAGTCGATGGTGATGGCCAGCGCCGGGCACACCGCTTCGCACAGCTTGCAGGCAATGCAGCGCTCTTCGCCGTTGGGGTAACGGCGCAGCGCGTGCAGGCCACGGAAGCGCGGCGACTGCGGGAACTTCTCCATCGGGTACATCATCGTGTACTTCGGCTTGAAGCTGTACTTCAGCGTCAGCCAGAGGCCCGCCAGCAGTTCGAGCAGCAGCAGGCTCTTGAAGTAATGGGTAATCCTGTTCATCACTTTAGACGCCCTTTTGAATCACGCCGAAGAACACCATGACGGCGGTAACCGCGATCCACAGAATGGCCAGCGGGATGAAGACCTTCCAGCCCAGGCGCATGATCTGGTCGTAGCGGAAGCGCGGGAAGCTGGCACGGAACCAGATGTAGGCACTGGCGAAGAAGAACACCTTGACGAACAACCACGGTGCACCGCCCTTCCAGATCCAGTCGACCAGCGGCGAGACATTGCCGAAATCGACCCAGCCCTGGACCGGGCTCAGCCAGCCGCCGAGGAAGAAGATCGAGATCAGGAAGCTGATCAGGATCATGTTCGCGTATTCGGCCAGGAAGAACAGGGCGAACGCGCCGCCGGAGTACTCGACCATGTGGCCGGCGACGATTTCCGATTCGCCTTCCACCACGTCGAACGGCGCGCGGTTGGTTTCAGCCACGCCCGACACCCAGTAGATGACGAACAGCGGGAACAAAGGCAGCAGGAACCAGTCGAAGAAGCCGGAACTGCCGGCCTGCGCCATCACGATGTTGCTCAGGTTCAGGCTGCCCGAGGCGATCATCACGCCGACCAGGGCAAAGCCCATGGCGATTTCGTAGCTGATCATCTGTGCCGAGGCGCGCATCGCACCCAGGAACGCGTACTTCGAGTTGGACGCCCAGCCGGCCAGGATGATGCCGTAGATGCCCAGCGAGGTCATCGCCAGCAGGTACAGCAGGCCGGCGTTGGCGTTGGACAGCACGATCTGCGAATCGAAGGGGACCACCGACCAGGCCGCGAAGGCCGGGGCCAGGGTGATCAGCGGGGCCAGCAGGTAGATCGCCTTGTTGGCGCTGCTCGGCTGGACCACTTCCTTGAACAGCAGCTTGAAGACGTCGGCGAAGGCCTGGAAGATGCCCATGCCCACATACATCGGGCCGTGGCGGACGTGCATCCAGCCGATCAGCTTGCGTTCCCAGACCACGTAGAAGGCCACCGAGATGATCACCGGAACGGCGATCACCAGGATCTTCAGGATGATCCAGATCAGCGCGCCGATGTCACCGAGGCCCAGCAGCCACTGGTGCAGCGGGTCGACCGCGTTCAACAGCAATTCGTTCATGCAGCCACCACCGATACGCGAGCGGCACCCAGCGGCGCGGTCGCGCCGTGGCCCGATTCAATCCAGACCGAACCCGCTGCGACGCGGGCGTCGACCACCACCGGCAGGGTGGCCTTGCCGGCATCGGTGCCGACCTTGGCCATCTGCCCTTCCTGCAGCTGCAGGCGAGCGGCATCTTCAGCGTTCAGCACGATGCGCGGGGCGTTGCTGAGCGGATGCGACTGCAGCGCCGGCGCGCGACGGACCACCGCATCGGTGCGGTAGATCGCGGCGGTCGAAGCCACTTCCAGGCCTTCACCGGCAACCGCCGGCTGTGCCGAAGCGGCAATACTGACCGACACGGGGGCCAGGCTGGCACGCAGTCCGGCCAGGTCGGTGAAGTCGAAACCGGCCAGCGCCATGTCGCCGCCCAGGGCGCGCAGCACGCGCCAGCCTTCACGGGCCTCGCCCGGCAGCTTGCCGCCGGCACGGGCCGACTGCTCGCGACCGTCGAGGTTGGTAAGGGTGGCATCGATTTCCGGCAGCGCACCGATCGGCAGGATCACGTCTGCAACGTCGCGGGTCGAGGCGCAGGCGAAGTGGCTGAACGCCACCACCTGGGCACCCACCAGCGCCTTGCGCGCGGCCGGTGCATCGGCGAAGTCCAGGCCCGGCTCCAGCCCGTACACCACGTAGGCCTGGCGCGGCTGCGCCAGCATCGCGGCGACGTCCTTGCCGGCCGGCAGCACGCCGGCGCGGGTCAGGCCCACGGCGTTGGCGCCCTGCGGGATGCGGCACAGCTTGGCACCGGTCGCTGCGGCGAAGTCACGCGCCGCGGCGCGGATCGCGGCAGCCTGCGGGTGATTCTCGGCGATGCCACCGACGATCAGCACGGTGTTGTTGCCGCCCTGCACTGCCGAACGCAGCTCGCTGCTGGCCAGCGCATCGACGAACTTGGACGGTGCGACGATCTGCTTGCCGGCAATGCTGAAGGCAAAGTCGAAGTCCACCGGATTGATGACGTGGATCTTCGCGCCCTTGGTGGTCTGCGCCTTGCGCAGGCGGGCGTGCAGCAGCGGCAGTTCGTGGCGGATGTTGCTGCCCAGGACGACGATGCGGTCGGCGCCTTCGATCTCGGCCAGCGGCAGGCCGAACACTTCGGCGGTTGCGGCGTCGGAGAAATCGCGGTTGTTGATGCGGTGGTCGATGTTGCCCGAGCCCAGGCCCTTGGCCAGGCGGGCCAGCAGCGCACCCTCCTCGTTCGAGGTCGACGGATGCACCAGCACGCCCAGGTTGTCGCCCTGGTTCGCCTTGAGGATCTCGGCGGCTGCGGCCAGGCCTTCGGCCCAGCTCACTTCCTTCCACTCGCCATTGACCTTGCGCAGCGGCTTGACCGCGCGGTCTTCGCTGTACAGGCCCTGGTGCGAGTAGCGGTCGCGGTCGGACAGCCAGCACTCGTTCACCGCTTCGTTGTCGCGCGGCACGGTGCGCAGCACTTCGCCGCGACGCACGTGCAGGAACAGGTTCGAACCCATCGCGTCGTGGTAGCCCAGCGACTCGCGCGCGGTCAGCTCCCACGGGCGGGCGCGGAACTGGAACACCTTGTTGGTAAGCGCGCCGACCGGGCAGACGTCGACGACGTTGCCCGACAGCTCGGTGGTCAGCGGCTTGCCGTCGAAGGTGCCGATCTGCAGGTTCTCACCGCGGTACATGCCACCCAGTTCGTAGGTACCGGCAACGTCGGCGGTGAAGCGGACGCAGCGGGTGCACTGGATGCAACGGGTCATCTCGGTGGCCACCAGCGGCCCCATGTCCTCGTCCGGCACCACGCGCTTGCGCTCGTTGAAACGGCTGACCGAACGGCCATAGCCCAGCGATACGTCCTGCAGCTCGCACTCGCCGCCCTGATCGCAGATCGGGCAGTCCAGCGGATGGTTGATGAGCAGGAACTCCATCACCGAGCGCTGGAACTTCAGTGCCTTCTCACTGCGGGTGGCGACCTTCATGCCGTCCATCACCGGGGTAGCGCAGGCCGGCGCCGGCTTCGGCGACTTCTCCACGTCCACCAGGCACATGCGGCAGTTGGCGGCGATCGGCAGCTTCTCGTGGTAGCAGAAGCGCGGAATCGGAATGCCGGCCTTGTCGGCCGCCTGGATGATCATCGAACCCTTGGGCACGACCAGCGACTTGCCATCGATCTCGATGGTCACGTGGTCTGGTGGCACGTTCGGGTTTACGGGTTGCGCGCTCATGCGGCGGCTGCCTCCACCTTCTTGCCGTCAACCATCGAATGACCGTTGACGATGTAGTACTCGAATTCGTCCCAGAACTGGCGCAGGAAGCCCTGGATGGGCCATGCAGCCGCTTCACCGAACGCACAGATGGTGTGGCCTTCGATCTGGCCGGCCACCGCCTTCAGCTGGTGCAGGTCTTCCATCGTGGCCTTGCCGGCGACGATGCGCTCCAGCACGCGGTGCATCCAGCCGGTACCTTCACGGCACGGCGTGCACTGGCCGCACGATTCCTTGTGGAAGAACTGGCTGATGCGGCAGGCGAACTTGACGCAGCAGACGCTGTCGTCGAGCACCACGATGGCCCCCGAACCCAGGCCGGAGCCCAGCGCACGGATGGTGTCGTAGTCCATCGGCAGGCCCTTCAGCTCGGCCGCGGTCAGCACCGGCATCGACACGCCGCCCGGAATCGCGCCCTTGAGCTTGCGGCCCGGACGCAGGCCACCGGCCATTTCCAGCAGGTCGTCGAAGGTGGTGCCCAGCGGTACTTCAAAGTTGCCGCCGTTCTGCACGCAGCCGGACACCGAGAAGCACTTCGGGCCGCCGTTGGCGGTCAGGCTCAGGCCCTTGAACCACTCCGGGCCGTTGCGGATGATCGCCGGCACCGAACCGTAGGTTTCGGTGTTGTTGATCGTCGACGGCTTGCCGTAGAGGCCGAAGTTTGCCGGGAACGGCGGCTTGTAGCGCGGCTGGCCCTTCTTGCCTTCCAGCGATTCCATCAGCGCGGTTTCTTCACCGCAGATGTAGGCGCCGGCGCCCAGCGCACCGTAGATGTCGATGTCCACGCCGCTGCCGAGGATGTTCTTGCCCAGCCAGCCGTTCGCATAGGCGTCGGCCAGGGCCTGCTCGAAGTGCTCGAACGGCTCGTGGTGGAATTCACCGCGCAGGTAGTTGTAGCCCACGGTCGAACCAGTGGCGTAGCAGGCGATCGCCATGCCCTCCACCACCGAGTGCGGGTTGTAGCGCAGGATGTCGCGGTCCTTGCAGGTGCCCGGCTCGGATTCGTCCGAGTTGCAGAGGATGTACTTCTGCATGTTGCCCTTGGGCATGAAGGACCACTTCAGGCCGGTCGGGAAGCCTGCGCCACCGCGGCCGCGCAGGCCCGAGGCCTTGACCATCTCGATGACCTGCTCCGGCGGGATCTTCTCTTCGAGGATCTTGCGCAGGGCGGCGTAACCACCGGTCTTCAGGTAGCTTTCGTACGACCACGGGGTGTCGTAATGCAGGGTGGTGTAGACCACCTGGTGCGGCAGCGGCGCGGGGCCGACCGGACCCTTGGATTCGTGGTGATGTGCCATGCCCTTACTCCAGCCCGTCCAGCAGCTCGTCGACCTTTTCCAGGGTCAGACGCTCATGGTAGTGACCGTTGATGACCATCATCGGTGCGCCGCCGCAGCCGGCCAGGCACTCTTCCTCGCGCTTGAGGTAGACGCGGCCATCCGGGGTCGATTCACCGTGCTTGATGCCCAGCTTCTTCTCGCAGTGGCGCACGATGTCTTCGGCGCCATTGAGCCAGCAGCTGATGTTGGTGCAGATGGCCACGTTGTTGCGGCCCACCTTCTCGGTCTCGAACATCGAGTAGAAGCTGGCGACCTCGTAGGCCCAGACCGGCGGCAGGTCCAGGTACTTGGCCACGGCGGCGATCAGCTCGTCGGTCAGCCAGCCCTGGTTCTGCTCCTGGGCCGCATGCAGGCCCTGCAGCACGGCAGAGCGCTTGCGATCCGGCGGGAACTTGGACAGCCAGTGATCGATGTGAGCGCGGGTCTTGTCGCTCAGCACCACCATCGGGTCGACGTCGCGCGCCGCCTCGAAATTACCTGTCGCCTTCATCGGCCGACCTCAGCGAAATGCATAACGTGAAATTCCAGAAACTGCGGCGCCGGCTTGCGCCGGCTGCCTGCAGCGGGCGTTGGCGTAGCGGACGGCATTACCGGTCAACCTCGCCGAACACCAGGTCGTAGGTACCGATCATCGCCACCACGTCGGCCAGCATGTGGCCGCGCACGACCGAATCGATCGAGGACAGGTGGGCGAAGCCCGGCGCGCGCAGGTGCACGCGGAACGGCTTGTTGGCGCCATCGGAGACCAGGTAGCAGCCGAACTCGCCCTTCGGGGCCTCCACCGCCGAGTAGGTCTCGCCGGCCGGTACGCAGTAGCCTTCGCTGAACAGCTTGAAGTGGTGGATCAGCGCTTCCATGTCGTCCTTCATGTCCTCGCGCCTGGGCGGAGCGACCTTGAAGTTCTTCACCATCACCGGGCCCGGGTTGGCCTTCAGCCACGCCACGCACTGCTTGATGATGCGGTTGGATTCGCGCATTTCGGCAACGCGGACCAGGTAGCGGTCGTAGCAGTCACCTTCCTTGCCCAGCGGGATGTCGAAATCGACGGCATCGTACTTGGCGTACGGACGCTTCTTGCGCAGGTCCCAGGCAATGCCCGAGCCGCGCAGCATCACGCCGGTCATGCCCCACTGATGGGCCAGCTCGGGAGTGACCACGCCGATGCCGACGGTACGCTGCTTCCAGATACGGTTGTCGGTCAGCAGGGTTTCGTATTCGTCGATGCGCTTGGGGAACTCGACGGTGAAGTTCTCCAGGAAGTCCAGCAGCGAGCCTTCGCGCGAAGCATTGAGCTGCTTCAGCGCCTTGCCCTTGTGCCAGCGCGATTCCTTGTACTTCGGCATGTGGTCCGGCAGGTCGCGGTAGACACCGCCCGGACGGTAGTACGCCGCGTGCATGCGCGCGCCGGAAACCGCTTCGTAGCAGTCCATCAGCTCTTCGCGTTCGCGGAAGGCGTACAGCATCACCGCCATCGCGCCCAGGTCGAGCGCGTTGGAGCCCAGCCACATCAGGTGGTTGAGGATGCGGGTGATTTCATCGTACATGGTGCGGATGTACTGGGCACGCTCCGGCGCCTCGATGCCCATCAGGGTCTCGATCGCGCGCACGTAGGCGTGCTCGTTGCACATCATCGACACGTAATCCAGGCGATCCATGTAGCCGATCGACTGGTTGAACGGCTTGGACTCGGCCAGCTTTTCGGTACCACGGTGCAGCAGACCCACGTGCGGGTCGGCGCGCATGATGGTTTCACCGTCCATTTCCAGGATCAGGCGCAGCACACCGTGAGCGGCCGGATGCTGCGGGCCGAAGTTCATGGTGTAGTTGCGGATTTCCTGCCGGCTTTCGGCGGCGTTGCTGGCGAACGCTTCGCCAGCCTGGTGTACGTGGCTCACTTCACTGCCTCCTGCGCGCGCTCACCTTCTGCGGTCTGCAGACGGGCGTCGTCGCGGATCACGCGCGGCACGCCGACACGCGGCTCCACCGAGGTGACCGGTTCGTAGATCACGCGCTTCTTTTCTTCGTCGTAGCGGACTTCGACATTGCCGATCAGCGGGAAATCCTTGCGGAACGGATGGCCGACGAAACCGTAGTCGGTCAGGATCCGGCGCAGGTCCGGGTGGCCTTCGAAGATCACGCCGTACAGATCGAACGCTTCGCGCTCGAACCAGTTCAGGCCCGGCCAGATGCCGGTCAGCGAGGACACCACCGGCAGCGCTTCGTCAGGGGCGAAGCAGCGCAGGTGCATCATCAGGTTGTGCTGGTACGAACGCAGCTGGGCGACCACGGCGAAGCGCTGGGTCGGCATGTGCTGCGGGCGGGCACCGTCGGCACCGTTTTCCTCGGTGGGGAACTCGCCCCACGCGAAGCGGCCCTGGGCCTTGCCTTCGACGCCACGGCTGAAGCCCTGCGAGGACACATCGGCGGTGTCCCACTCGTCGGAGCCGTAGCCGAGGTAGTCGACGCCGCACAGATCCACGGCCTGCTCGAAACCAAACTCGTCACGCAGCGCCAGGGCGGTGGCGTGCCACTCGGCGGCAGGCACTTCCAGCGTCACTTCGCCGCGGGGTTCGACCACGATGACCTTCGCACCAGCGAAACGTGCGGACAGTCGGTCGATGAAGGATGCTTGCTCTGCCATGGGGGCTTGGCGCGCTCTTGTCAGGTGAAGGGGTCAGCGGGCGATGGTCTGTGTACGCCAGATCTTCTTCTGCAGCTGCAGGATCCCGTACACCAGCGCCTCGGCGGTCGGCGGGCAGCCCGGGACGTAGACGTCCACCGGCACCACGCGATCACAGCCGCGCACCACAGAATAGGAGTAGTGGTAGTAGCCGCCACCGTTGGCGCAGCTACCCATCGAGATGACCCACTTCGGGTCCGGCATCTGGTCGTAGACCTTGCGCAGCGCCGGGGCCATCTTGTTGACCAGGGTGCCGGCCACGATCATCACGTCGGACTGACGCGGCGACGGGCGGAACACCACGCCGTAGCGGTCGAGGTCCAGGCGCGCGGCACCGGCGTGCATCATCTCGACGGCGCAGCAGGCCAGGCCGAAGGTCATCGGCCACATCGAGCCGGTGCGCGCCCAGTTCAGCAGTGCATCGACGCTGGTAGTGACGAAGCCCTTCTCCAGCAGCGGGTTGTCGCCTTCCGGCCGCAGGATGTCATCAACCCGGCCTTCCGGCGTGGGGTTGTTCATGAGGCCATCGAGAGTCTGAATCACTCCCATTCCAGCGCTCCCTTCTTCCAGACGTAAATGAAACCGAGGAACAGCATGCCGACGAACAGGCCCATGGTGATGAGCGAGCGGGCGCCCAGTTCCATGAAGACCTGGGTCCACGGCACGATGAAGATGATTTCCAGGTCGAAGACGATGAACTGGATCGCGATCAGGTAGTAGCGCACATCGAACTTCATGCGCGCGTCTTCGAAGGCCTCGAAGCCGCACTCGTACGGCGAGAGCTTTTCCAGATCGGGGCGGCGGGGACCGAGGAATCGACCAACCAGCATCAGCGTAACGCCGATACCGGTGGCAACGATCAGAAACAGCAGAGACGGCAAATATTCGGCCAGCACAGCGATTCTCTCTTGCCTCTGCCGCCGCGCCTGCAGGCGCTTTGGCATGGGGGAGTGGACGGGAATCTGCCTGGCGCCTTGCGCGCCAGACGAACCCGCTTTACTTACAAATGGTGCCCAAGAGGGGACTCGAACCCCTACGACTTGCGTCGCTACCACCTCAAGGTAGTGCGTCTACCAATTCCGCCACCTGGGCAAACGATCACATCAGACTATCTTCCCGATGCGCCGCGTATTGTAACCGGCTTCAGTGTTTCTGGGAGCCTTCCGAAGGCTTTTCTTCACCAGAAACCGAAGATTCCGCCTGAGCCGGCACATTCGCCGCCGGAACCGGGGCGGCCGGGACCGCATCGGCCTTCGGAACGGCCGGCAGTTCGCCCGCCGGAGCCGCCGGCGCGCTGGCCGCCGGGGCGGACATCAGGCCCAGATCCTGGTCGGCCGCCGGGCGGCTACCGTGACCGGCATACCAGGCCATGAAGAGACTGATGCCGAAGAACACCACGGCCAGCCACTTGGTCGACTTGGACAGGAAGTTCGAGGCGCCGCGCGCACCGAACACCGTGCCCGAGGCACCAGCACCAAAGCCCGAACCTGCCGCCGCACCCGAGCCACGCTGCATCAGGATCAGCGCGATCATGGCCACAGCGACCAGCACGTAGACGACATTGAGGATCAACATCAGCATTGGAAACCGCCCTCGGACAATACTTCTAGGATTAGTTCGCGGCCGCCGCCCGTGCGATGGCCAGGAAGTCCGCGGCCACCAGGGAGGCGCCGCCGACCAGCCCACCATCGACATCCGGCTGCGCGAACAGTTCCCCGGCATTGTCGGGCTTCACGCTACCGCCGTAAACAATGGGCAGTGAATCAGCGATTCTAGCATCGATGCGCGCGACTTCGCCACGGATGAACGCGTGCATCTGCTGTGCCTGTTCCTTGCTGGCGGTACGGCCGGTACCGATGGCCCAGACCGGCTCGTAGGCGACCACAGCATTGGCGAAACCTGCCGCGCCGACCAGCTCCAGCACCGGTGCCAGCTGGCTGGCGATGACCGCTTCGGTCTGCCCGGCCTCGCGCTGTTCCAGGGTCTCGCCCACGCACAGCACCGGCACCAGGCCGGCATGCTGGGCGGCGGCGAACTTGCGCGCGACCAGCTCGCTGCTCTCATGGTGGTACTGGCGGCGCTCGGAATGGCCGACCAGGCCATAGCGGGCCCCAACCTCGACCAGCATGGCCGCGCAGACCTCGCCGGTGTAGGCGCCCTTCTCGTTGCTGCTCACGTCCTGCGCGCCGAAGGCCAGGCCGGTCTCGCCGAAGTCCTCGACCAGCTCCCCCAAGTAGGGCAGCGGCGGCAGGATCACCACGTCCACCCCCTCCAGCGGCAGCCCGGCAGCCACCTGCCCCAGCAGTTCATTGGCGAATTGACGGCTGCCATGCAGCTTCCAGTTTCCGGCGACGATCTTGCGGCGCATGAGCGGGTGGCTCCTGTGTGAAGTCAGCCGAGCATGATACCCGCTGCGGCAAAAATCCGTTTCCTTGTAAGCGGTTACATGGATTTTCAGCCAACGGCGCAGCGCCTCGTGGCGGGAGTTTGGTTGGGTTGGTCGCGGAAAGCCCGGTTGGATTGGCGGGCTGGGCCGGTCTGGGGGTTTACGGCGTCCCCGCCATCCGACACCTCCCCGCCTCCCCACGGAACACCCCAGAGCCGCTTTGGCTTTGACTTTGGCTTTGGCCTCTGCGGGTGCAGGGTGCAACCCTGCCGAACACCCTCCGCTGCGCTCGCCGGGCATGGCCCGGCGCTACCCGTAATGAAAAAGCCGCCTTTCGGCGGCTTCTTCATTACTTCAGCTTGATCTCGCGCAGGCGTTCTTCGAGGAAGCCGTGGGCGGTGATCGGCTCCGGGTACCGGCTCGGGTTCTCCGGGGTGATGCACGAGGGCAGCACGTCGATCAGGAAGTCCGGGTTCGGGTGCAGGAAGAACGGCACCGAGTAGCGCGGCTGGCGCGCCAGCTCGCCCGGGGGATTGACCACGCGGTGGATGGTCGACGGATACACGTGGTTGGTCAGGCGCTGCAGCATGTCGCCGATGTTGACCACAATGGTGTCCGCGTCTGACGTGAACGGCACCCACTCGCCATCATGCGACTGCACTTCCAGGCCTGCGGCACTGGCACCGACCAGCAGGGTGATGAAGTTGATGTCGCCATGGGCACCAGCACGCACGTTCGGGATGTCGTCGGTGGTGATCGGCGGGTAATGGATCGGGCGCAGGATCGAGTTGCCGAAGTTGGTCTTGTCGGCGAAGAAGTCTGCAGGCAGGCCGATATGCAGGGCCAGCGCCGACAGGACGCGCGACCCCAGGTTGTCCAGTGCCTGGTACAGGCCGTAGCCGCGCTCACGGAAGCCCTGGACCTCGGTCGGCCACAGGTTCGGCGCCATCACATCGCGGTACTTGGAGTCGTCGGCGATCTCGCGGCCGATGTGCCAGAACTCCTTCAGGTCGAAGTGCTTGGAGCCCTTGGCGGTCTCCACCCCAAACGGGGTGTAGCCGCGGGCGCCGCCGCTGCCGGCCACGTGGTACTTGCGCTTGACCTCTTCGGGCAGGGCGAAGAAGGCCTTGAAGGCATCGTAGGCCGCATCGATGTCGGCCTGCGGAATGCCGTGGTTGCGGATGCCCGCGAATCCCCATTGGCGGTAGGCCGCGCCCAGCTCGGCCACGAAGGCCTCGCGGTCGCTGTCGAAACGGGTGATGTCGAGGGTGGGGATCTGGCTCACAGCGGTTCCTGGCTTGTCATTGGGTCTGGGGGGCCAGCGCATTCATGGCCCACCTGAACATTGTGACAGATCGCCCGGGGGACGCCACCCGATACGAAGAAACAAACAGATACAATGCGCGACCCGCGCGCGGCCCCACGATTCCGTCACCCCGGGGATCCCGCCGCCTGCATCACCCGCCGCCCCAGTCCCTCATGCGCCCTGCTGCTCCCTCTGCCGACACCGCCCTGCCCTCCGGCCCCGCACGCCACTGGCGCCGCCTGGCGTGGTGGTCGCTGTTCGTGGCCGGCAACGCGCTGCTGGCCATGGCGATCACGCTCGGCAACGTACCGCTGGCAGACAACCCGGGGGGCAGCGTGGGCCTGGCCTATCTGGCCGTTGCCCTGCCCGGTCACCTGCTGGCATTCGGCGCCCTCGCCGGCCTGCTGCCGCTGCTGATGGGCCTTTGGCCGCGCAGCGCACGCCCCCTGAGCCTCAGCGCCGTGCTGCTGCAGGGCCTGTGGATGTGCCTGTTGCTGGTTGATGCAAAGGTTTTCACTCTGTATCGGTTTCACCTCAATGCCATGGTGGTGAACATGGTGTTCGGCGGTGCGCTGCAGGACCAGGTCGCGTTGTCGTGGAAGACCTGGCTGCAGGCCGGACTGCTGGTGGCCGCCATCTTCACGGCTGAAGGACTGTTGGCCTGGGCATGCTGGAAGCTGCTGCCCGCCCGGCCGCGCCGCCGCCGGGTCCTGCAGGGGTGGGCCATCGTTGCGCTGCTGATGGCCGGCGGCCAAGCCGCCACGGCCTATTACGATGCCCGCGGCGACCGTGCCGTCATCGCGCAGTGGAACTACCTGCCCTGGGCACAGCCGATCACCGCCAAGAGCTTCATGCGCAGGCTCGGGGTCATAAGCGAACAGCAGGCGGGCCTGCCCGACCCGCGCCATGCGCAGCTGCTGTATCCGCTCCAGCCCCTGCGTTGCCAGAACCCACACCGCCCCAATGTGCTGATGGTGGTGCTGGAATCGCTGCGCCAGGACGTGCTGACGCCGCAGCTGATGCCCAACACGTCGGCGCTGGCGCAGGACGCGCGCGTGTTCGATCGCCATTTCAGCACCGGCAATGCCACCCGCTACGGCCTGTTCGGCCTGCTCTACGGCCTGCCCGGCGGCTACTGGCACAGCATGCTGGACGAACAGCGCGGCTCGCAGCTGTTCCAGGTGCTGGGCCAGCAGGGCTACGACCTGCACCTGTACGGCAGCGCGCCGTTGTACAGCCCGGAATTCGATCGCACGGCATTTGCCGATGTGCGCGACCGGCTGCACCAGGGCCCTTCCGCCCTGACCCCCGACAAGCGCGACGCAGCCATCGTCGCCGCGCTGCGGAATGACATCCGCAGCAGCCAGGCGGCGCAGCACCCATGGTTCGGCTTCGTGTTCCTCGACTCCACCCACGCCGGCTACCACCTGCCCGCCAGCTACCCACCGGTAGCCACGCCGATGGCCAAGGAGATCGACTTCCTGTCCTTCGGCCCGGACCACGACCCGACGCCGGAACTCAACCGCTACCGCACTGCCGTGCACTATGCCGACAGCCTGATCGGTTCGCTGCTGGACGACCTGCGCGCGCAGGGCCTGGCCGAGGACACCATCGTGCTGGTCACCGGTGACCATGCCGAAGAGTTCAACGACCTCAAGCTGAACTACTGGGGCCACAACGGCAACTTCTCCGATTACCAGCTGCAGGTCCCGTTCGTGCTGCATTGGCCAGGCAGGGCTGCTGGCCGCGACGTCCGCACCAGCTCGCACGAAGACTGGGTACCGACGCTGATGCGCCATGCGCTGGGCTGCGAGAACGCATTGACGGACTTCAGTACCGGCCAGGACCTGCTGGCCACGCCCGCCGCCAGCGAACGTGCACTGGTGGTGGAGAGCTGGTCGCAACGCGCTGTACGCCATGGCGATGCCATCTACGTATTCGACAAGTTCGGCAACGCCACCGCGCTCGACCGGCACTACCGCCCGCTGCCGCAGCAGGCTCCGGACGCCGCAGCCATCCGCTCTGCATGGGAAGCGCTGACCCGCTTCCGCAACCGCTGATCTTCAAGGACCGATCCTGCATGAACCGTCCGCTGCGCATCCTGCATACCGAAGCCGCCAAGGGAATGGGCGGGCAGGAGATCTACATCTTCCGGCACATGCAGGTGATGCGCGCGCGTGGCCATGAGGTGTCATTGCTGTGCCAGCCCGATGCACGCCTGGCCACACTGGCACGCGAGGACGGATTCACCGTGCATACGCTGCGCATGGGCGGCCTGGCACGCCTGCTGCGCGGCATGTGGTCGGTATCGCGGCTGGTGCGCCGCGAACGCTTCGACGTGGTCAATACCACCAGCCGCCGCGATGCGCTGATCGCCGCCGCCGGTGCACGCCTGGGCGGCACGCCGCTGGTGGTGCGCTCGCGCCATCTGATGAGCCCGGTCAACTCGTTGCTGACCTATACCAAGCTTCCACACCGGGTGCTGACCGTCAGCAGCTTCGTCAAGCAACTGCTGGTCGACCGCGGCATTCCAGCCGAGCGCATTGGTATCGTGCCGCCGATCGCGGTGCCTCCACGCTGGAGTGATATCCGCAAGGCCGATCCTTGGCAGTGCCTGCAGGACGTACGCGCGGAAGTGCGTGCCGAGCTTGGCTTCGGCGAGCAGGACATCGTGGTCGGCTGCGTGGCCGTGCTGCGTGAGCCCAAAGGCCATGCCGACCTGCTGCAGGCGATGGTGCCGCTGTGCAAAGCCAACCCGGACCTGCACCTGGTGATTGTCGGTGATGGCCAGGCCGTGACGGAACGACTGCAGGCGATGTGCGCCGAGCACGGGCTGCAGCGCCAAGTCCACCTGCTCGGCTACCGCGATGGAGCCTGCAGGCTGATGGCCGGCTTCGACATCTTCGCACTGGCCTCGCACAAGGAAGCGGCCGGCACCGTATTCCTGGAAGCGGCCTACGTGGGCGTACCGATCGTCGCCACGCGGGTGGGCGGCGTGCCGGAGATGGTGATCGATGGCAGCAATGCGATCCTCACCCGTTTGGGTGACAATGCCGCCCTGACAGGTGCATTGCGCCTGCTGGTGGACGACCCGGAACGGCGACGGCAGATGGGGCGCGCTGGCTGGGAGTGGATGCACGGCGCACATCGCTTCACGCCGGACGGCCACGGTGAAGCGACCGAACACTACTACCACCAGTGGCTGAAGGAGCTGGGACATGGCTGATGCACGAACCGTTCCGGTGCTGATGCACCACCACGTCAGCCCTTCGCCGGGCATGATCACCGTGTCGCCGGAGAACTTCGAAAGCCAGATTGCGTGGCTGGCAGCCAATGGCTGGACCTCACTGACGCTGGAGCAGTACGCCGGCTTCCTGGCCGGCAAGCCGGTGCCGCGCAAGTCGATCGTCATCACCTTCGACGATGGCTATCTCGACAACTGGGTGTATGCGCACCCGATCCTGCAGAAGTACGGCATGCACGCGGTGGTGTTCGTGGTCACCGGCTGGATGGGCGAAGGCCCGGAACGTCCGCACGCCGGCATTGCCGGCGCGGCACTGCCGTCGACGCCGGACCATCGTGGCTGCGAAGCGGCGATCTACGAGCAGGACCGCAGCGACGACGTGATGATGCGCTGGAGCGAAGCACGCGCAGCCATTGCCGCCGGCACCTTCGAAGTGCATTGCCATACCCACACCCACACCCGCTGGCTGCGCCGCGACGATCTGGACCGTGCGCAGCGCCGTGCGGGCCTCAGCCGGGATCTGGCGATCTCGCGCGACGTCCTGCAGGACAAGCTCGGCGAGGTGTCCGATACGCTGTGCTGGCCCTACGGCGATTTCGACCAGGACCACATCGAGGTGGCACGCGAGCAGGGCTTCCGCTACCTGCACACCACCCACCCGTTCGGCCGCAACGTGGTCGGCGGTGATCCGGAGCGCATCTACCGCTTCGCGATCCGCAACCGCCCGGCCAGCTGGCTGCGCAAGCGCATCGCGCAGAGCTACAACCCGCTGATCGCGCCACTGTTCAATGGCTTCAAAGCGCGCCAGAAGAAGATGGTGCCGGGGCCATAAGCACCACGCCCCTGCCGGTTGAATGAAAAACGCCCCGGCTTTGCGGGGCGTTTTTCGTTGGTGCGAATATGCACGCGCTTCAGGCAGCGGCTTCACGCACCGCTGCGGACAGGCGGTCCAGCGTGTCCTGCATCAGCGTGGCGTCATCGGCCTCGACCGTGACCCGCACCACCGGCTCGGTACCGGACGGGCGCAAGAACGCGCGGCCACGGCCGGCGACAGCCTGCTGCGCCACAGCCAGCGCGGACTGCACGCTTTCAGACTGCACCGCAGTCTTGGCCGGGACATTGCCCAGACGCACGTTCACGGTCTTCTGCGGTACCCGCGCAAGGCCCTTCAGCGCCTGGCGCAGGGTCTGCCCACTGTTGCGCAGCGCGACCAGCACCTGCAGGGCGCTGACGATGCCGTCCCCCGTGGTGGCGCGGTCCAGGCACAGCAGGTGGCCGGAGGCTTCACCGCCGAGCACACCACCGCCTTCGATCAGCGCCTGGTGCACGTAGCGATCGCCGACATTGCTGCGCACGAATGGAATCTGCAGGTCGGCGAGGGCCTTCTCGATGCCATAGTTGCTCATCAGCGTGCCGACCACCGGGCCGCGCAGGCGGCCTTCGGCCTTCCAGGCACGGGCCAGGATGTACAGCAGGTCATCGCCATCGACCGGGTTGCCCTGGTCGTCGGCCATCAGCACGCGGTCGCCATCACCATCGAAGGCGATACCGAGATCGGCGCCGGTCTCGCGGACCTTGGCCGCAAGGTTGTCGATATGGGTGGAGCCCACGCCGGCGTTGATGTTGATGCCATTGGGCTCGGCGCCGATGCCGATCACCTCGGCACCCAGTTCGCGGAACAGCAGCGGCGCGATCTGGTAGGTGGCACCATGCGCGCAATCCAGCACCAGGCGCAGGCCACGCAGATCGAATGTGCGCGGCACGCTGGCCTTGCAGAATTCGATGTAGCGGCCGACCGCTTCGCGTGCACGGAATGCCTTGCCCAGCTTTTCCGATTCGGCGGTGGTGAACGGAACGTCCAGCGCCGCCTCCAGGGCCAGCTCGGTGGCATCGTCGAGCTTCTCGCCCTGGGCCGAGAAGAACTTGATGCCGTTGTCGTAATGCGGGTTGTGCGAGGCGCTGATGACGATGCCGGCGTCCACGCCCAGCGTGCGGGTCAGGAACGCCACCGCCGGGGTCGGCATCGGACCCAGCAGCTGCACGTCGGCGCCGGCGGCGACCAGGCCGGCCTCCAGCGCCGCCTCGAACATGTAGCCGGAAATGCGGGTGTCCTTGCCGATCACCACGATCGGCCGGCGTCCGTCCTGGCCACGCTGGGCGAGCAGGACGCGGCCCAGCGCATTGCCCAGGCGCAGCACGAAGTCGGCCGAGATCACGCCCTGCCCGACCCGGCCACGGATGCCGTCCGTGCCGAAGTACTTGCGGGCACCCATCAGGCTACCTGCGGCGCGGGCTGCCGACCCAGCATGGCGAGCAGATCGGACAGGCGGTCGCGCAGTTCGCGGCGATCGCAGATCTGGTCGATGGCACCGTGCTCCAGCAGGAACTCCGAACGCTGGAAACCTTCCGGCAGCTTCTCGCGCACGGTCTGCTCGATCACGCGCGGGCCGGCGAAGCCGATCAGTGCCTGCGGTTCGGCGATGTTGATGTCGCCCAGCATCGCGAACGACGCCGAAACGCCGCCGGTGGTCGGATGGGTCAGCACCGAGATGTACGGCAGCCCGGCTTCACGCAGCTTGCCCAGCGCAGCGGAGGTCTTGGCCATCTGCATCAGCGAGAACAGGCCTTCCTGCATGCGCGCGCCGCCACTCTGCGAGAAGCACACGTAAGGCGCACCGATCTCGACCGCGGTTTCTGCGGCCAGCGCGAAACGCTCGCCCACCACCGAGCCCATCGAGCCCCCCATGAAGGCGAAGTCGAACGACGAGGCGACCAGCGCACGGCCCTTGAGCAGGCCGCGCATGGCGATCAGCGCGTCGTATTCGCCGGTGTTCTTCTGCGCGATCTTGATGCGCTCGCTGTACTTCTTCTGATCCTTGAACTTGAGCAGGTCGGTCGGTCCCAGGCGCGCACCGATCTCGGTGGTGCTGTCGGCGTCGAAAAGGGCCGCCAGGCGCGCACGCGCGCGGATCGCCATGTGGTGGCCGCACTTCGGGCAGACCTCCAGGTTCTCTTCCAGTTCCGGACGGTACAACGCGCTGCCGCAGTTGCTGCACTTTTCCCACAGGCCCTCGGGAACACTGCGCTTCTTGCTGGGGGTGTTGTCGGTGCGGATGCCGGACGGCATCAACTTGCTGAGCCAACTCATGCGGGAGGACACTTCCGTTCAGGGCGGCCCATGGGCCGCAAAGGCGGACAGTCTAGCTCCGCTTTCCCCGGCCGTGCACCCCCTTGCCAGCTACGGGGCAGCCGGAAAAACCATGCTGGGACGTACGTTTAGGTGCTGCGCGGTGCCGGCCGCTGGCCGGCGGCCCTGCACGCGGGTGGGTACGGACGATGCCGGCCAGCGGCCAGCATTACCGCTACGCGTCCAGCGCCTGCCGCAGCGGGGCGAGGAACGCCCGCGCACGCTGGGCCGCGTCTTCAGCCGAGCCCGCTTCGGCCAGCGCCGCCACCAGCGCACTTCCGACCACCACGCCATCCGCCTGGCGGGCCATGGCTGCGGCACTGCCGGCGTCCTTGATGCCGAAGCCCGCCACCACCGGCACCGAGGCGCGCGCGCGCAACGCCTGCAGGCGGGCGCTGGCGGCGTCGCTGTCCAGGCGCTCGGAGGCGCCGGTCACGCCGGCAAAGCTGACGTAATAAAGGTAACCACGGGCCAGGGCCAGCAGCTTGTCGGCACGCGCCTGGCTGGTGGTCGGCGACGCCAGCAGGACCAGCGCCAGGCCCGCTGCATCGAAGGCCTGCTGCGCTTCAACGGCTTCTTCCGGCGGAAGGTCGACCAGCAGCACCCCGTCCACGCCAGCCTGCACGGCCGCCCCGGCGAAGGCAGCGTAGCCGTGGATCTCCACCGGGTTCAGGTAGCCCATCAGCACCACCGGGGTGTGCGCATCACGCTCCCGGAACTGCGCCACCGCCTGCAGCACATAGCGGCTGCCGGCTCCCCGCGCCAGCGCGCGTTCGGAACTACGCTGGATGGTCGGGCCATCGGCCATCGGATCGGAGAACGGCACGCCCAGTTCAATCACGTCGGCACCAGCATCGACCAGCGCGTGCATGACCGGCACGGTGGCTTCCAGCGAGGGATCACCTGCGGTGATGAAGGGAATCAGCGCCTTGCGCTGCTGTTCGCGCAGGCGCTGGAAGCAGGCATCGAGTCGGGATACGGACATGTCAGGTACATCCTTCGATCAGGTCAACGGCGCCGCTGGCGCCCCAGTACATTCGGGAGATGGTGCCGTCGACGATCTCCACACGGATCGCCAGGTCGGAACCGGGGTCCTGCCAGAGCAGGCTCTCGCCGGCCTCCGCATCATCACCATAGGGTTGCGTGGAAACGCCCTTGGGCAACTGCTGGAGTGCCTGCGCGCGTGGCATGCCCAGATGAAGGCCGAACGGCCCCGGCTGCAGCACCACCTGGCCGGAATCGTCGATGGGGGCCAGGTCGAAGCGCACCACGTCGCCGTCCTGCACCATCATCGCCACGCCCTCGGGCAGCGTGCCGCGCTCGTAGTACTCGCAACGCCCAGCGGTCGACTCGCCCAGCCCGGCCGAGTGCCACTGCGCCTCGCCCTGCAGTTCGCTGAAGGGCTGGCCGATCAGCACCTCACCGGCATGGTCCAGGGCCACCGACACCACCGCCCGGGCCGCCTGGTCCTCGCCGCCATCGCCTGCCGTGGACATCGCCGGGCCCTCGATCGGGCGATGTGCGGCCTCATCGTCGTTGCTGGCCGGTTCGCGTGCCGGGGCGATCGCCGCGGGGGCGGCCGGGGCCGGGGCAAGCACCGGTGGATCGGGCGGCGTGCAGCCGCCCATGCCGATCACCAGCACCAGCGCCCCGCCGTGGCGCAGCACGTGATTCACAGCACAAGCCCTTCGCGCGCGGCGATGGTGTGCACGTCCTTGTCGCCGCGGCCGGACAGGTTGCACAGCACGATCTGGTCACGCGGACGCTCACGCGCCAGCTTGATTGCCTGTGCCAGCGCATGGCTGGATTCCAGCGCGGGCAGGATGCCCTCGGTATGCGCCAGCAGATGGAAGGCCTGCAGCGCTTCCTCGTCGGTGATGCCGAGGTAGCGCGCGCGGCCGGTATCGGCCAGGAACGCGTGCTCCGGGCCGACGCCCGGATAGTCCAGGCCGGCCGACACCGAATGGGTCTCGATGATCTGGCCGTCATCGTCGCACAGCACGTACGTGCGGTTGCCGTGCAGCACGCCGGGGCGGCCTGCCGCGATGGAGGCGGCATGGCGACCGGTACTGATGCCATCACCGGCGGCTTCGGCGCCGACGATCTCGACCTGGCGATCGTTGAGGAAGGCGTGGAACAGGCCGATGGCGTTGCTGCCGCCGCCGACGCAGGCGGTGATCGCATCGGGCAGGCGGCCGTACTCGGCCAGCATCTGCTCACGCGCTTCGCGGCCGACGATGGCATTGAAGTCGCGCACCATGCGCGGGTACGGGTCCGGTCCAGCCACGGTGCCGATGATGTAGAAGGTGTCCTGCACGTTGGTCACCCAGTCGCGCATCGCTTCGTTGAGCGCGTCCTTCAGGGTGGCCGAGCCGGAGGTGACCGGCACCACCGTCGCACCGAGCAGCTTCATGCGGTAGACGTTGATCTTCTGCCGCTCGATGTCGGTGGCGCCCATGTAGACCACGCATTCCAGGCCCAGACGCGCGGCAACGGTGGCACTGGCCACGCCATGCTGGCCGGCACCGGTCTCAGCGATGATGCGCATCTTGCCCATGCGTGCGGCCAGCAGTGCCTGGCCGATGGTGTTGTTGATCTTGTGCGCACCGGTGTGGTTCAGGTCCTCGCGCTTGAGCAGGATCTGCGCGCCGCCGACGTGATCGCTCAGGCGCTGGGCGTGATAGATCGGGCTCGGCCGGCCCACGTAGTGCGCCAGGTCGCGGTCATAGGCCGCCTGGAACGCGGGGTCCTGGCGGGCCTGGTCATAGGCCTGGGCCAGTTCCTGCAGCGGGCCGACCAGGGTTTCGGCGACGAAGCTGCCGCCGTAGCGGCCGAAGTGGCCCTGGGCATCCGGGAAGGCGTGGTAGTCGGCAATGGGGGAGGCAGACATGGATACGACCGGTGGTTCAGACAGGTGGATACTCTAGCGCACGGGTCATGACCGGAAAATGGATATTATCTGGCACATATCGTCAGGAAATCTCACGTGAGCCGCTCCCTGCTGCCTCCCCTCAATGCGCTGCGCGCGTTCGAAGCCACTGCCCGCCTTGGCGGCGTCGGGCGCGCCGCACAGGACCTGCACGTCACCCACGGCGCGGTCAGCCGGCAACTGAAGCTGCTGGAGGATCACCTCGGCCTGGCGCTGTTCCAGCGTGCCGGTCGCGGCCTGCGCCTGACCGCTGCGGGTACGCGCCTGCAGGCAGCGTGCAGCGAGGCCTTCGCCGGGATCGAAGGCTGCGTGCGCGAGCTGCGGCGGCCCGCGGCCTCCCCAGCACTGGTACTGGGCTGCAGCGGCAGCGTACTGGCACGCTGGATGATTCCGCGCCTGCCTGCCCTGCAGGCCGCCCTGCCCGGCGTGCGCCTGCAGTGGTCGGCGCTGGACGGCAGTTTCACCGAAGCGCAGGCGGCGCTGGACGCCGTGCTGTTGCTGGCGCAGGGACCGTGGCCACGCGGCTGGCAGGTCCGCGAGCTGGCACCGGAACGGGTCGGTGTGGTGGTGGCCCCGTCACATCCGGCGGCGCAGCGGCTGCGGCAGGCACCGCCCTCGGCACTGCTGCAGGAAACCGTGCTGCACACCACGTCACGTCCACAGGCTTGGCCCGCCTGGGCGCAGGCACACCGCCTGGACCCGTCAAAGCTGCAGCTGGGCACCGCTTTCGAACATCTCTATTACCTGCTGGAAGCAGCCGTGGCCGGGCTGGGCCCGGCGATCGCGCCCGAGCCGCTGGTGGCCGAAGATCTGGCAGCAGGCCGGCTGGTCGCACCGTGGGGGTTTGCGGCCACCGGCGGCTTCTGGGTGCTGGCGCGGCCGGATGGCCCGGCCGATGCACGGGTAGACGCCCTGGCCGACTGGGCAGCAGCGCAACTGCGATGAGACGAGGCCCCGGGCGGCATCCACCTCCCGGAGCCGGCAATGCAGGCCTCAGCGACCGCCCATCGCGACCCGCTGCTGCTCCTCATGCACCTGCTGCTGGTGCGACGGATCTGCCAGCAGCTTGGCACTGGTCTGCTCCAGCGACGGCGGCGCCTGGGCCAGATCGACAGCGGTGCGGAAGCCCGGCGTCGTGCCCATCACGAACGGCTTGCCATCCTGCACCGTGATGCTCTGCAGCTTGTGGGCCGCGTCGATACCGTTCTGCTTTGCATGCAGGGTGATATTGGCCGCAGCCTCTTCGGAAAACACGCTGGGAAGCTTGCTGCGGACCGCGTTGTGCAGTGCGTGGTCCGGATGCGATGCATCGTTGAGCGACGGCCCTTTGGGCACAGCCGCTGCGGGTTCATGACCCTGCACACGCCCCGCCGCCAGGGCGGCAGCGGTGTGGCGACCGACGATGCCGTCGGCGGACAGTCCCTGGTTGAGGGTCTGCTGCAAGGCTCACCGTCGACGATGACATCCCGGCGCCCCTCAGGTGACGCGGATCACTCCAGGACGGTGCAATCGGCGCGCCGCACTTCCTCGACGAAGGTGCGCATCTTGTAACCGTCCTTGATGCCCGGCTCCAGTTCGATACCGCTGGAGACGTCCACGCCCCACGGCAGCGTCGCCAGCACGGCGTCGTAGACGTTTTCCGGGTTCAGGCCACCGGCCAGCAGGAACGGCCGATGCAATCCGGTCGGGACGCGGCCCCAGTCGAACGCCACGCCGGTGCCGCCACCGCCACCCGGCGCGTGGCTGTCGAACAGGAAGCCGGCAGCGCTGGGATAACGCAGTTGCAGGGTGCGGGCATTGACCTCTTCGCGCCCCCCCATGGCAATCGCCTTCAGGTACGGCATGTTGAAGCTGCGGCAGAAGCTCTCGTCCTCCTCGCCATGGAACTGCAGCAGCGTCGGTCGTACCGTGCGCAGCACCTCGCGCACTTCTTCCTTGCTGTTGTTGCGGAACAGCGCAACCACGTCGACCATCGGCGCGATTGCCTGGCGCATCGCGCGCGCCTCGGCAGGCGCGACCCGGCGGCTGCTCTCGCGGGCAAAGATGAAACCCACCGCGTCCACGCCCAGCTCACCGGCCAGGCGGACATCGCCGGCGCGGGTCATTCCACAGAACTTGATGCGTGTACGGTAGTAGGAACGGCTCATAGCGTGACCTCGGCGGGCAGATGCCAGTTGTCGGGGTACAGGGGCCCAAGGAACACCAGGCCCTGCGGCGGTGCGGTGGGACCAGCTACGGTGCGGTCGCGCCCAGCCAGCAGTTCGGCGATCCATTCCACCGGTTTTTCGCCGCTGCCCACCAGGATCAACGATCCGACGATATTGCGGACCATGTGATGAAGAAATGCATTGCCACGCACTGCGACTTCGATCACTTCGCCCTGGCGGCTGACCTGCAATGACTGCAGCTCACGCCGGGCATGCAGCGCCTGGCACTGCACCGAACGGAACGCGCTGAAATCGTTCTCGCCGAGCAGGGCCTGGCCGGCGGCGTGCATCAGGGTCTCGTCCAGCGCGCGGCGCTCCCAGCTCAGGGTCTGCCGGTCCAGCGCGGGCCGCACCTCGCGGTTGAGCAGCCGATAGCGGTAGCGGCGCGCACGTGCCGAGAAGCGCGCATGAAAATCATCGGCCACCGGCACGCACCAGCGCACCGCGATCGAACGCGGCAGGCGGGTGGTGGTGCCGAGCATCCAGGCGCGCGGGTCACGCACCACGTCAGTGTCGAAATGCACGACCTGGCACTGGCCGTGCACACCGGCGTCGGTGCGGCCGGCGCAGACCACCTGCAGCGGCGCATCCGCCACCGATGACAAGGCCTGCTCAAGGCTGGCCTGCACGCTGGGACCACCCTCGCCCAGGTTCTGCCAGCCCCTGAAATCGCTGCCGTCGTACTCGACGCCAAGCGCATAACGCATGTGCTACCTCGATGTTGCGGGTGGGGCGGCGCTCAGGCCGGATCGCGTTCGGACCAGACCGCCAGTTCGTTGCCACCGGGCTCGACGAACTGGAAGCGGCTGCCACCGGGGAAGGAAAACACCGGGCGTACGATCTGGCCGCCGGCGTCGCGCACGGCGGCCTCGACCGGAGCCAGATCGTCGGCATACAGCACCAGCAGCGGTGCACCGCTGTCGTCGGCCCGCTGCGGCTGGCCACGGAAGAAGCCGCCCTGCAGGCGGCCATCGTCGAAAGCCGTGTAGTCGCTGCCGTAGTCGACGAATGACCAGCCGAACGCCGTTTCGAAAAAGGCACGGCTGGCGGCCGGGTCGCTGGAGGCGAATTCAACGTAGTCGATACGGCGCTCGCGGCTCATGGCAGGGTCCTTGTCGGCGGGTTCGGTCACGGCAGGCGGGCAAGCAGTTCGCGGGCCTGCGTCTGGCTGTGCAGGTCACCGCCCTCGGCCACTTCCAGCAACAAGGTGCGCGCCGTCTGCGCGTCACCCAGATCGAGGTAGGCAATGGCCAGTTCCAGGCGCTCCTGGCCGGCACGTGGCGACCAGCCCGCGTCATCGGCAGGCGCGGGTGCGCTCGACGCGGTGTCGTCGGAATGAGCAGCCTCGGTGCTGACACGGTCGATGCCGTCGATGGCTTCGGGACCTGCGGCATCCGCCGGAGACGGGTTCTCATGCGCGTCGGCCGGTAGATCGAACACCCCGCGGAACTGCGGTTGCCGTTCGGCATGCAGTGCGTAGTCGGGCACCACCACTTCGGCCGGCACCTGCGGTACAACGCGATCGTCCTGCAGCTGCTCGGCCGGGACCACCTCGTCGCCGGTGGTTGCGGGATCGTCCCAGCGCGGCAGATCGGTCACCGCTTCGGGCAATGCCACCGCGTCCTGGTCGCGCAGCGTGTCGGCCTCCTGGTCGGCCCGCACCGCGTGCTCAGCGGTGGGTTCGGCGACCACCACGTCGTGCACTTCGGTTCCGGTCGCCCACGCAGGCATCGCCGGTTCCTGGCGGCCGTTGCCGGCATCAGGCGACGACCACGAGGACTGCTCGGCCAGCGCATCCAGCGCGGCACCTGCCGGCACCGCTGCGGCCAGGCCGGCGGCATCGTCTTCCTCACGCAGCGGAGGCAACGGCGACGGCTTGCGACGACGCAGCAGCCAGGCCGCCCCCGCCACCAGCAGCAGTACCGGCAGCCCCAGCCAGTACCACGGTGTCGCCGCATCACGAGCACCCGGCGCCTGCGCCAGGCGCTGCTGCGCAGCGGCCAGGTCGTTGTCCTTCATCGCGATCAGCGACTGCTGCTGTTCCCTGAGTTTCTCCAGGTCGGCCACGCGCTGCTTCAGCTCGCCGATCTCGGCATCACGGGTGGCGATGTCCTCACGCGCCTGACGCAGTTGTTCGTTGCCCAGCATGTCGCCCTCGCTGCCGGCAGCTGTGCCGGTGGTTGTGCCCGCGTGCGCGGCGTCTGACGCCAGCGCCGGAGCGATCTCAAGCCGTGGCCCGTTGGCCGCAGCCGGGGAAGAAGCGTTCGTGGCTGCCGCCCTGGCAACCGGTGCGAGCATGCCCGCCGGTTGCGGCACGGTACGCGCCTGACGCCATTGCGCGGCGTGCTCGCGCACCAGCGTCGCCGCTTCGGCGGCGTCGACCGCCGCAAGCGCATCGCTGCCCGGCATGCGCAGCACCGCGCCCTGCTTGAGCAGGTTGACGTTGCCACGGATGAAGGCTTCGGGATTGGCACGCAGCAGGGCGATCATCGCGCGGTCGCGACTGACCTGGTTGCCACGCGCCACCACCCTGGCGATCTGCGACAGGGTCTGACCGCGCTGTACGGTGACGCTGCCATCGGCCGCCGGTGCAGCGACCGGCGCGGAGGCCGCACGCGGGCGTGCTGCTGCAGCCGCCACCGCAGATGGCGGCGCAGCGGGCGCCTCTGCGGCTGGCACCGTTGCCAAAGCCGGTGCAGGTTCGCGCACGATCATATTGGAGAGCGTGCCTGCCGGCGCGACGATTTCCGGCTCGGCCACGGCCAGCGCACTGGGCGGCGCATCGACCAGCGCCGAGTACTCGCGCACCAGGCGGCCCTGGCCCCAGTCGGCTTCGATCAGGAAGCTCAGCGACGGCGTCTCCACCGGTGCCTGCGAGGTCACCCGCACCACCGCTCTGCCCTGCGTGTCGCGGGTCAGCTCGAACTGCAGTTCGCTGACCAGTCCGGTCGGCCGCTGCAGGCCGACACGCTCGAAAGTGACCGGCGAGGCCAAGGCCACCCGCAGGTTTTCCAGCTCGGACGGATCGGCCGAAACGACCGGGATTTCTGCCAGCAGGGGCTGGCCCGGCCTGGACAGGACGCGGATGTCGCCCAACCCCAGGGCGAGCGCCGAACTGCTGGCCAAGGCGAGCAGCGCTGCGGACAGATAGGTGAGCGGGCGCTTTGCGCCCCTGGCCCGTTTATTCATGGGCGACACTATAAAGCGTGCGGACCAAGGTCCGCACCCACCGGAAAGACCCTTGAGGCAATGCCGGCCAGCGGCCGGCACTACCCGGTGAGGCGACCGCGCCGATCAACGCTGCTCGGCGGCAACCAGCTCGGCCAGCTGTACGGCATTCAGGGCTGCGCCCTTGCGCACGTTGTCCGACACGATCCACAGGTTCAGGCCACGCGGGTGCGAGAGGTCCTCGCGGATGCGGCCGACGTACACCGCGTCGGTGCCTGAGGCGTGGGTGACCGGGGTCGGGTAACCACCGGCCTCGTGGCGATCCACCACTTCGATGCCCGGCGACTGCTCCAGCAGCGCGCGCGCTTCGGCGACCGTGACCTTGTCTCGGGTCTCGATCGCCACCGACTCGGAGTGGCCGTAGAACACCGGCACGCGCACCGCGGTCGGGTTCACCAGGATGCCGTCATCGCCGAGGATCTTGCGGGTCTCCCAGATCAGCTTCATTTCTTCCTTGGTGAAGCCGTTGTCCTGGAAGTCATCGATGTGCGGGATCAGGTTGAAGGCGATCTGCACCGGGAAACGCTGCGGATCGATCTCCTGGAAGCTGAGCAGCTGGCCGGTCTGCTTGCCCAGTTCCTCCATCGCCGAGCGGCCGCCGCCGGACACCGACTGGTAGGTGGACACATTGATGCGCTCGATGCCGTACTTGCGATGCAGCGGTGCCAGCGCCACCAGCATCTGCATGGTCGAGCAGTTCGGGTTGGCGATGATGCCGCGCGGACGGTTGGCGACCTGTTCCGGGTTGACCTCGGACACCACCAGCGGCACGTCATCGTCGTAACGGAAGGCCGAGGAGTTGTCGATCACCACCGCGCCTGCTGCGGCGAACTTCGGTGCGTATTCCTTGGACACGCTGCCACCGGCCGAGAACAGGGCGATCTCGACGCCGGTGGGATCGAAGGTGGCCAGGTCCTGGACCTTGACCTTCTGGCCATTGAACTCGATCTCGCCGCCGGCCGAACGCTCGGAGGCGAGAACGCTCAGGGTGCCGACCGGGAAATCACGCTCGGCCAGGATCGACAACATGGTCTCGCCGACGGCGCCGGTGGCACCGACGACGGCGACGTGGAAACTGCGCTGTGCATTGCTCATGGAGGAACTCTCACGAAAACGGGAATGGGGAAAAACACGCACGACAGCTGGGTTCGGGGAACCTCCTCAAGCGGGGCGCGCGGAGGTTCCCTATCGTTTCCCGGTTTTTTTGCCTAGCGTCACGCGCGCGGCCATCGCCGCATCAGCGTTGATCGCGCTCGGCATGCGCGACGGGCCGCCGTCCAGGCCGAGCCCAGCAACCAGGTTATCCACGGCCAGCTGTACCATCGCCGTGCGCGTGGCCAGCGAGGCGCTGCCGATATGCGGAGTGAGCACGACGTTGCGCAGCGCCAGCAGTTCCGGGCGTACCGTTGGCTCGCCTTCGTACACATCCAGGCCCGCCGCAGCCAGGCGACCGTTGGCCAGCGCGTCGGCCAGCGCGATCTCATCGACCAGGCCACCGCGGGCGATATTCACCAGCGTCGCCGACGGCTTCATCTTCGCCAGTGCGGCGGCATCGATCAGATGATGCGAGGCCGGCGTGTACGGCAGCACCAGCAGCAGGTGGTCGGACTGTGCCAGCAGCGTATCCAGATCCACATAGGTCGCGCCCAATTCCGCCTCGGTCGCCGCCGGCAGCTGCGAACGGTTGTGGTACACCACCTTCATGCCGAAACCGTGCGCGCCGCGACGGGCGATGCCCTGGCCGATGCGGCCCATGCCAAGGATGCCCAACGTGCTGCCGTGGATATCGGCACCGAGCATGGTCTGGAACGACCACTGCTGCCACTGCCCTTCGCGCAGCCAGCGCTCGGACTCGGTAATGCGGCGCGCGGTGGCCATCAGCAGGGCGAAACCGAGATCGGCGGTGGTTTCGGTCAGGACGTCCGGCGTGTTGCTGGCCAGGATGCCGGCCGCGCTGAGCGCGTCCACATCCAGGTTGTTGTAGCCCACCCCGACATTGGCGATCACCTGCAGCTGCGCGGCGCCGGCCACCTGGGCCGCGCCGATGCGCTCGTTGAGCGTGATGATCGCGCCGTCGGCGCTGGCCAGTTGTTCGGTGATCTGGTCCGGCGCCCAGGCGGTGACGGTGTCGGTGCTGCGCAGCTGCACGCGATCGCGCAGCGGCGCGATGGCCGCGTCGATCAGCGGCTGGCTCACCCACACGGTCGGCCGCGTGTCAGCCATCGATCTGCCCGGGAATGCGCGGGGTGACCGTGCCGACATCGCCACACTGCGCGCGATGGCGCAGCGCCTGGTCCATCAGCACCATCGCCATCATCGCCTCGGCGATCGGGGTGGCACGGATGCCGACGCAGGGGTCGTGGCGGCCGGTGGTGACCACCTCGACCACGTTGCCGGACGTATCCAGCGACGGGCCCGGCAGGCGCAGGCTGGAGGTCGGCTTCAACGCGATCGAGGCGACCACCGGCTGGCCGGTGGAAATGCCACCGAGGATGCCACCCGCGTGATTGCTGGCGAAGCCCTGCGGGGTCAGCAGGTCGCGGTGTTCGGTGCCCTTCTGCGCGGCGCTGGCGAAACCGTCGCCGATCTCCACGCCCTTCACCGCGTTGATGCTCATCAGCGCGGCAGCCAGTTCACCGTCGAGCTTGCCGTAGATCGGCTCACCCCAGCCCGGCGGCACGTTGTCGGCGACCACGTCCACGCGCGCACCGACCGAATCTCCGGACTTGCGCAGCGCGTCCATGTACGCCTCCAGTTCGGGCACCTGTGCAGCGTGCGGCCAGAAGAACGGGTTGTCTTCCACCGCCGACCAGTCGAAACCGGCCGGGGTGATGTCGCCCAGCTGCGACAGGTAGCCGCGCACGGTCACGCCGAAGCGCTCGGCCAGCCACTTCTTGGCGACCACCCCGGCGGCTACGCGCATGGTGGTTTCGCGCGCCGAGGAACGGCCGCCACCGCGCGGGTCACGGATGCCGTACTTGTGCCAGTAGCTGTAGTCGGCATGGCCCGGCCGGAACTGCTGGCCGATGTTGGCGTAGTCCTTGCTGCGCTGGTCGGTGTTGCGGATCAGCAGCGCGATCGGGGTGCCGGTGGTCAGGCCCTCGTACACGCCAGAGAGGATCTCGACCTCGTCGGCCTCGCGCCGCGCGGAAGTGTGCCGGCTCTTGCCGGTGGCACGGCGCTGCAGGTCGTGGGCGAATTCGGCCGCGTCCAGCGCCAGCCCCGGAGGGCAGCCATCGATCACGCAGCCGATGGCCGGCCCGTGCGACTCGCCGAACGTGGTGACGGTGAACAGCTTGCCGAACGAATTGGAGCTCACGGGCGCTGCGCCGCCAGTTCGGTGATGCGCGCGCTGTGGGCGATCAGCTCGCGGCATTCGACCGCGAAGATGCCCATCTGGCCGACCTTGAACTCGATCCAGGAAAAATCGACTTCCGGCAGCAGCTTGATCAGGTGCTGCTCGGATTCGCCCACTTCGCAGATCAGCAGGCCGTCCTCGCTCAGGTGCAGCGGCGCGTCACGCAGGATCTTCAGCACCAGGTCCAGGCCGTCGTCGCCGGCACGCAGGCCCATCTCCGGCTCGTAGGAGTATTCCTGCGGCAGGGCGTCGGTCTCGTCGTTGGTGACGTACGGGGGGTTGGTGACGATCAGGTCGTAGTGGCGGCCGGTCAGGCCGTTGAACAGGTCCGACTTGATCAGGGTGACGTTGTGCGCCTGCAGGCGTTCCTTGTTTTCCTCGGCCAGCGACAGTGCTTCGTCACTGAGGTCGACGCCATCCACTTCCCAGTTCGGGTAGTAGTGGCCCATGGCGATGGCGATGCAGCCCGAACCGGTGCACAGGTCCAGCGCACGGCTGACATCGCGGCCGGCGAGCCACGGCTCGAAGCCGCATTCGATCAGTTCGGCGATCGGCGAACGCGGCACCAGCGCGCGCTTGTCGCTCTTGAAGCTCAGGCCGGCGAACCAGGCCTCACCGGTCAGGTAGGCGGCCGGGATGCGTTCATCGATTCGACGCTGGAACAGTTCCAGCACGCGCAGCTTTTCGGCCTGCAGCAGGCGCGCCTGGCCATAGGCCGGGCCCAGATCGTGCGGCAGGTGCAGGCTGTGCAGCACCAGCTGGGTGGCCTCGTCCAGCGCATTGTCGTAGCTGTGACCGAAGGTCAGCCCGGCTTCGTTGAAACGGCTGGTGCCGTAGCGGATCAGATCGATGATCGTGTGGAGTTCGGCGGCCGTTTCAGCGGTCATGGCGGTACTGCGGGCAAAGTGGGCCCCGATTATAGGGGCTGGCGCCCGCGGCAGCATCCGTTGCGGCGGAAACGATCCGGCCTCACCCGGTATGATGGAGCCCACTTCGCGCGGGGGCACCCATGTTCAATCGCAATGCCGGCATCATCCTGCTGATCGCCCTGGCGGCGGGCCTGGGCCTGCTGGCCGCCCAGCAGGTGTTTGCGCCGAAGCCGCCGGCCAATGCCCCGGCCACCGAAGCGATCACGCTGTACCCGCAGCCGCGCGAACTGCCCGACTTCAACCTGGCCCAGTCCGACGGCACCCGCCTGATACCGGGCGAGCTGAAGGGCCACTGGACGCTGGTGTTCCTGGGCTTCACCTTCTGCCCGGACGTCTGCCCGACCACCCTGGCCGAGCTGGCTGGCGCGCAGAACCAGTGGGAGGCCCTGCCCGACAGCCTGCGCCCGCGCGTGCTGTTCATCTCGGTCGACCCGGATCGTGACAGCGCCACCCGGCTCGGCGAATACGCGCACGGCTTCCACAAGGACACCCTGGCCGCCACCGCCGATATCCCGTCGCTGGAGCGCTTCGCCACCTCGCTCGGTTTCGTGTTCCAGAAGGTGCCGGGCAAGCACTTCGACGAGAACCCCGAGGATTACACCGTCGAGCATTCGGCCAGCCTGGCCGTGCTCGACCCGCAGGGCCGCCTTGCCGGCCTGGTGCGCCCCCCGTTCAACGCGCCGGCGATCGCCCGCGACCTGCAGAAGCTGACCGAGAAAACCGCCCCATGAGCCTCACCACCGCCCTGACGTACGCCCTGCCCCACCGCCTGCTGTCTTCGATGGCGCGTTCGCTGGCGTACTCGGACGATCCGCGCGTGTCGCGCTGGCTGATCGACACGGTCACCCGCAAGTTCAACGTGAACCTGGACGAAGCGGCCAACCCTGACCCGCGCAGCTATGCGACCTTCAACCAGTTCTTCACCCGCGCGCTGAAGCCGGGCGCGCGCGTGGCCGACGCCGATCCGCGCAGCCTGGTGATGCCGGCCGACGGCCGCATCAGCCAGCTCGGCAGGATCGAGGCCGGCCGCATCTTCCAGGCCAAGGGCCAATCGTTCACCGCCGCCGAACTGCTGGGCAGTGACGAGGATGCCAAACCGTACAACGACGGCCTGTACGCGACCGTGTACCTGTCGCCGCGCGACTACCACCGCGTGCACATGCCGTGGACCGGCACCCTGCGCGAGACCGTGCACGTGCCGGGCCGCCTGTTCAGCGTCGGCCCGGCCGCAGTGAACGGCGTGCCGCGCCTGTTCGCCCGCAACGAGCGCCTGGTCTGCCACTTCGACACCAGCTTCGGCCCGATGGTCAGCGTGATGGTGGGTGCGTTGCTGGTATCGGGCGTCGAAACCGTGTGGAGCGGCGAGGAAATTCCGCATTATGGCGACCGCATCACGCGCAAGGACTACCGCGGCCAGGGCATCAGGCTGGAGCGCTTCGCCGAGATGGCGCGCTTCAACTACGGTTCGACCGTGATCGTGCTGCTGCCGCCGGGCGTGGCTGAGTTCGCCCCGCAGCTGGCCGCTGAAAGCCCGGTGCAGCTGGGCCAGGCGCTGGCGAAGCTGCGCTGAGGTACATGTAGAGCCGAGCCCATGCTCGGCTACTGGCTGCAACCGGCCGTGCATTTCTGTGGGCAAAGGAAGCCGAGCATGGGCTCGGCTCTACAGCCAGAAGCGCGTTACTGCAGGACCGGGGCCGGACCGACGTCCATGCCGTCGTAGTCTTCCACGCCCTTCTCCGCAGCCAGCGCTGCGAATTCCTGGTTGCGGCGGTCCAGCGAGGCTTCGTCGTGGATCTCCACGCGCTCTACATGCAGCACGTGGAACGGCGCGTCGCCCTCTTCCGGCTCCTGCTCGAACAATTCCACGAAGGTATAGCCCTCCGCCTGCAGGTGCTCTGCCAGCGCCTGCAGCGGCTCAGCGGTGGAGTGCACGAAGAAGTACCCCCACAGCAACGGGCCCTTGATGTCCCAGTCGGTGTTTTCGCGGAGGTTGGCGAACAGGTTGCGGGTGTCTTCGAGGTCCATTGCAGATTCCAGCGGTCGTGGGAATTACTTGTCGCAGCCCTGCAGCTTCAGCGTCTGGCCCTGGCGCAGGCTGTAGGCCGGGGCCTTCAGGCCGTTGGCGCGGGCCAGGGTCGGCACATCGCACTGGAACTTCGCGGCAATGGCGCCCAGGGTTTCACCCCGGCCCACCTTGTGGCTGCGCGGCGGCTTTGGCCGTGCGGCCGGGCGCGGCGCGGCCACCGGAGCGACCGGGGTGGTCGGCACGCTGGTGGAGGCTGCGGCGTCGGCCACCGGCACCACGCCGCCCACGGCCACGCTGCCGGTGTAGCCGGCGGCGGCCGGGCGCTTGATCGCCGCGTTCAGGTCGGCGGTGATCAGGGTACGGGCCAGGTCGGCACGCGGGCCGCTGACGCAGTTGCGCTGGTACAGGCCGGCGATGCGGGTGGTAGCGTTGATCAGCGTGCCGGCCGGAATCCAGCCGTCGGCTTCATAGCGCGGGTTGAGGTTGCGCAGCGCGCGCATGTAGCCATCGCGGGTGCCGTGGCTGCCCAGGCAGATGGTCAGTTCGTAGATGGTGGTGGACTTGGCCAGGCGCAGCGTGGCCGGCTGCGCGCTGATCTTCGGGAATTCCACGCCGTACTGCTGCGGGTGCAGGAAGATCCAGGCCGCCGCGATCACCATCGGCACATAGTCCTTGGTCTCGCCGGGGAACTGGTTGTAGACACTGTCGGTCCAGAAGCTCTGGCCCGCACTCTGCTTGAACACGCGCGCGGCACGGCCTTCACCACCGTTGTAGGCGGCCACCGACATTTCCACGTTGTTGTTCAGTTCGCGCAGGCGCTCGTTGAGATAGCTGGCGCTGGCCTCGGCGGCGCTGCGCGCGTCAAAGCGGGTGTCGAAGCCGGTGCCATCCGGGCCAAGGCCGAAGCGGCGGCCGGTAGCCGGCATGAACTGCATCAGGCCGGCGGCGCCGGCGCGCGAGGAGGCATGCACGCGGCCGTTGGACTCCTTGGCCATGATGCCGAACAGCAGCGCCTCGGGCAGGCCGCGCTTTTCCCACTCCGGCCACATCACCGCACGCAGGTTCTGGTAGTTCTCGTAGCTGGTCAGCAGCGCCGGGCGCATGTCGGTCAGCCAGCGGCGGATGCCCGCCTGCACGGCCGGGTTGTATTCGACCATGCTGTCGAAGGCGTGCCGCTTGTCGTTGAGCAGCGCAGCGGCGCGGGCCGCCTCCGGCACGTCGGCGGTAAGCGGGCCGATATGGTCGGGGTCGGCTTCCAGCCGGTCACCGCCCTCGTCGGCCACCTCATCGCTGCCCGCCGCATCGGCGTCGTGCTTGAGCAGGCGCTTGTAGCTGGCCAGCAGCGTGCCCATCTGGCAGCCCTTCTGCTTCACGCAGTCGTTGAGAACGTCTTCCATGTCCTCCAGCGCGGCGTCGGCCTCGTTGCTGCCCTTGGGGTCGGCATTGGCGACCAGCAGCAGCGCATCGCTGTAGCGCTTCTCGGCGACGGTCATGCGCTGCTGCAGCGCATCCACCTTCGCCTTGTCCCGGGCCGAGACCCGCTGCGCATGGGCGTCGGGCGCCAGGGAAACCAGGCCGGCCAGGGCCAGCAGCGGCCAACCGCGGGAAATCAGGACAGAAACGGGCATTGATGGCACTGTGTGCGAAACAGGCAGGCAGAGTAGCGGCGCCGCCAAGGTCGGGGCAAGCCGACCTTCGGACCGTCACCGCCGGCGGTTAACATTGGGCTATTCACCACAAGGGCTGGACCATGGATCCGATTCTGCTCGGCAAAGGCATCACCGACGATGTGGCCGTCACCCTGCTGCCGAAACTCGGCAACCGCCACGGCCTGGTGGCCGGCGCCACCGGCACCGGCAAGACCGTGACCCTGATGACCCTGGCCGAAGGCTTTTCGCGACTGGGCGTACCCGTATTCCTCGCCGACGTGAAGGGCGACGTGTCCGGCCTGGCCGTGCCGGGCACCGGCGCGGAGAACCTGCTCAAGCGCGCCGCCGAGATCGGCGTGGCCGACTACGCACCGGCCGCCAGCCCGACCATTTTCTGGGACCTGTACGGCAAGCTCGGGCATCCGGTGCGCACCACGGTCAGCGAGATGGGCCCGACCCTGCTGGCGCGCATCCTCGAGTTGAACGACACCCAGTCCGGCGTGCTCGACATCGTGTTCAAGCTGGCCGACGATCGTGGCCTGCTGCTGCTGGACATGGACGATCTGCGCGCCCTGCTTGGCCTGGTGGCCGAGGAGCGCAAGGACATTTCCACCGAATACGGCCTGGTCAGCGCGCAGTCCATCGCTGCGATCCAGCGGTCGGTGCTGCGCCTGGCGCAGGATGGCGGCGAGAACTTCTTCGGTGAGCCGGCCCTGGAACTGGCCGACATCATGCGGGTCAATCACGACGGCCGCGGCATGATCGGCATCCTCGCCGCCGACCAGCTCGTGCTCAAGCCCAAGCTCTATTCCACCTTCCTGCTGTGGCTGCTGTCGGAGCTGTTCGAACAACTGCCGGAGGTGGGCGACCTGGACAAACCGAAGCTGGTCTTCATCTTCGACGAGGCCCACCTGCTGTTCGACGACGCACCGCCGTCGCTGGTGCAGCGCATCGAGCAGGTGGTGCGCCTGATCCGCTCCAAGGGCGTCGGCGTGTACTTCTGCTCGCAGTTCCCCGACGACGTGCCGGGCAACATCCTCGGCCAGCTCGGCAACCGCGTGCAGCACGCGCTGCGGGCGTTCACCCCGCGCGACCAGAAAGCGGTGAAGACCGCGGCCGAGACGTTCGTGCCGAACCCGAAGCTGGACGTGGCCAAGGTACTGAGCCAGCTCGGCACCGGTGAGGCCTTGGTTTCCACGCTGCAGGACAAGGGCGTGCCGATGCCGGTGCAGCAGACGATGATCGCGCCGCCACGCTGCCGGATGGGGCCGATCACCGAAGCCGAGCGCGCCCAGGTGCGTGCCGGCAGCCCGGTCGGCAGTCGCTACGACACCGCGATCAACCGCGAATCGGCTGCCGAACTGCTGGCCCAGCGCGCACAGAAGAGCGTCGAGCAGGCGCAGGCGCCAGCCGCGCGCAGCCGCGAACAGGACGATGCGCAGGAAGGCGGTTTCGGCCAGGCGATCAAGGATGCGATTTTCGGCACCAAGCGCCGCCAGGGCATGATCGAGACCATGGCCAAGCAGACCACGCGCACGGTCGGCACCAAGCTGGGCAACCAGATCGTGCGCGGCCTGCTGGGCGGCATCTTCGGTGGCAAGCGCTGATCTGATCCGCCGCTGCTGGGGTCAGAGCCCTTCCCGCGGGAGCGGAGTCTGACCCCACCCTCCGTTCGTCCTCCGGAAAAGAAGTCGTATTGCATGTCGCGCTGGCGTCCCCCTGCAGAAAAGAGCACCGCCCTGATCACCGCCTCCGGCCACGCTCGGCTGAAGGCCGAACTGGATGACCTGTGGCGGGTGCGGCGGCCCGAAGTGGTGAAAGCACTGGCCGCAGCCGCCGCAGAAGGCGACCGTTCGGAAAATGCCGAGTACACCTACCGCAAGAAGCAGCTGGGCGAGATCGACCGCCGCGTGCGCTACCTGACCAAGCGGCTGGAATCACTGCGCGTGGTCGACACTACGCCAACCGATCCGCGGGCGGTGTTCTTCGGCGCGTGGGTGGAGCTGGAGAACGTGGACAGTGGCGACACCAGCCGCTACCGCATTGTCGGCCCGGACGAGACCGACGCAGGCCTGGGCTGGATCAGCATCGATTCGCCGCTGGCGCGTGCGCTGCTGAAGAAGCGGCTGGATGACGAGTTTTCGGTGGAGCTGCCCGGCGGGCGGTTCACCTTTGCGGTGATCGGCGTGGAATACGAGACGGTGTAGAGTCGCCTGTCAGTCGACTACCGCGCGAAGCGCGGCACAAACCTCCACAGCGGGACGGCAAACGCACCGCGATCTTCATCGCGGTTGATGACTCGCCAAAGCCATCTGTCAGGCGCTCACGGCCTCGGAACGAAGAGCAGTCGACTGACAGTCGACTCTACATGGCCCCGTGCAATGGCGGCGGGTACGCGCGGCCGGCACGCAGCGGGCGGAAGTAGTCGGCATTGCGATAGAAGGCGGCATCCTGTCCCTCGTGCCACCCCGGGATTCCAGCCAACGGCAGCGGACGCAGCTGCAAGGGATCGGTCACCGCCCTGCCCTCGGCGATGGCCACGGCCACCGCGTCAACGCAGGCCGCATCGGCATCGCTGTACACCACCACGCACTTGCCCACCAGCAATCGCCCTGGCAGCAGTGCCTGTTCCATCAGCGCATGCCCGAATACCGCGGTGATGGCGATGTCATCGCTCTGCCAGTTCACCGGGTCAAACAACGCGGGCCAGTCGTGTGCATCCCAGGCAGCCCGCAGTGAGTCATCGCGCACGCGCACGATCACACCGGTTTCGTCGAACTGGGTCAACGCGGCCTGCGCGCGGTTGCGCTGGCCAGGCGGCATGGCCTCGATATGCCCGCACTGCTGCACATTGAGCGCACGCTTCAGCTGTGGGCATGAGGCCCAGACCAGCGCATTGAACAGGTCGTGCCAGTTGTCTGCGCGGGTGGCGATGCGCCCCTGCGCGATGCGGACTTCGTAGTGCAGGCCATCGGCCAGCAGCGCGGCGTCCTGTTCAACCAGGCGCTTCCCGGGCAATGCCAGGCGCGCATCAAGTGCAGCGATGGACGGCCAGCGAGGGCCGAGCAGCAGATCCCGGAAATCCTGCAATCCGGCAAACAACGGATGCGCGAACACCTGCGGATCGACCGCCGCACGCGGCGGCGGCACGAAGCGCCGGACACCGCTGCCGTCACCGGCGGCGGCCGTTGCGATCACAGTACCTTGAGGTCGAACGCCGGGCGGGCATTGGCCGGCAGCGCATCGCCGTACAGGTCGTGCTCGTCGCTCTCGGTGATTTCCACGTCGACGAACTCGCCCACCCGCAGCGGCACCTGATCGGCGTTCTGGATATGCACCAGGCCGTCGATCTCCGGCGCATCGGCCCTGGAGCGGGCCACGGCGATATCGCCTTCGATGGCATCGACCAGGCACTGCTGCACGGTCCCGATCTTGGCTTCCAGGCGCGCGGCGGAAATCTGCGCCTGCTTCTCCATGAAACGGGCCAGGCGTTCCTGCTTCACTTCTTCCGGCACAGCGTCGGGCAGGTCATTGGCGGTGGCGCCCTCTACCGGCGAATAGGCGAACGCGCCCACGCGATCCAGCTGCGCTTCGTCCAGGAACGACAGCAGCTCTTCGAACTCGGCCTCTGTCTCGCCCGGGAAGCCGACGATGAAGGTGGAACGCACGGTGATGTCCGGCGCGATGCGGCGCCAGTTCTGCACGCGCTCCAGGGTCTTCTCCACCGCGCCGGGGCGCTTCATCAGGCGCAGGATGCGCGGGCTGGCGTGCTGGAACGGGATATCCAGGTACGGGAGGATGCGGTTCTCGGCCATCAGCGGCACCACTTCGTCCACGTGCGGATACGGGTAGACGTAGTGCATGCGCACCCACGCATCCAGCTCCGACAGGCCTTCGCACAGCGCCTTCAAACGGGTCTGGTAGGCCTTGTCGCGCCACATCTTTTCGGCGTACTTCACGTCCACGCCGTAGGCCGAGGTGTCCTGCGAAACCACCAGCAGCTCGCGCACGCCGCCACGCACCAGGCGCTCGGCTTCACGCAGCACCTCGTCGACCGGGCGCGAAACCAGCTTGCCGCGCATCGACGGAATGATGCAGAAGCTGCATTTGTGGTTGCAGCCCTCGGAAATCTTCAGGTACGCGTAGTGCCGCGGGGTCAGCTTGATACCGTAGTCGGGCACCAGGTCCACGAACGGATCGTGCTTGGGCGGCAGTGCTTCATGCACCGCTTCCATCACGCTCTGGTAGTCCTGCGGGCCGGACACCGCCAGCACGTTCGGGTAGGCCTCGCGGATCTGCTCCGGGCGCTTGCCCAGGCAGCCGGTGACGATGACCTTGCCGTTCTGGTTCATCGCCTCGCCGATCGCGTCCAGCGACTCGGTCACCGCCGAATCGATGAAGCCGCAGGTGTTGACCACCACCACGTCGGCCGAATCGTAGGACGGGACGATGTCGTAGCCTTCCGAGCGGAGCTGGGTGAGGATGCGCTCGGAATCGACAAGGGCCTTCGGGCAGCCAAGGCTGACGAAGCCGACTTTGGGGTTCAGCTGGGACATGGAATCGCGGGACTCTGGGGGCCTGGGCCCCTGCCGGCATGGCAGGGGGTCCTGGGGGCCGGGGCCTGAAAGGGCGCCAGTATACCGGGGTTGGCGGCGGCGCTCTGAACGGCCAGCCGCCCCAGTGAGGATACCGGGCTGGCCTGATGGCTCGCCGCTATCGTCCCGCGCCCTGAGACGCGCCCCGAGGAAGGGGCCGTCGTTCGGCCCCTTGTACCTCAGGAGCTGGACAATCGCTTGGCCATCGCCACAGCAAGCTCCAGCCTGCCTGTCGGAGCCTCGCGCCCGCCCGCGTCCAAGGCAGATGGGATGCCCACTACCGGGATCTCCCATGCGCAGATCTGATCGCATACGAGTTGCTTGTGCTGACAGATCGGGTGATCAGCACCGTTGTTTGCTACACACTCGGCCCAGCCCCTGGAGCACGCGGTGCACCTCGGATAAGGGTCCGCAGCCTTGGCAGGCCCCATCACCGCAAGCAATGAAGTGCCCATTACTGCCATCACGATCATGCTCTTCATCAATCACTCCGTTAATTTGACGAAAAAACGCACGTGCGGCGCCAACTACGATCAAGCGCAGTGGTGCCCCGCCATCTAACCACCCTAGGCCATGGTTTCCAACCCTGCCCGCAGATAGCTGGAGACGCCAGGCAGCTGGAGATCACCGATCCGGCCCAACTGCCGACATGACGTGCACTGACGCGCACCGGATAATCGGGTTTCAGTTTCCAAAGCGAGTCAGCCGCGATGAACGAATGGATCACCCTGGATACGCACCACGGCACGGTACGGGCTTGGCAGGCACTCCCCGAGGGCACCGCGCGAGGCGGGCTGGTGGTGGTGCAGGAAATCTTCGGCGCCAACCCGCACATCCGCGGCGTGGCCGAGCGCTTCGCCGCCGAGGGCTATGCGGTGCTGGCTCCTTCGTTCTTCGACCTGGTCGATGGACCCGATGCCGACCCGGATGCCCTGCCCTACGACGCCGACGGCGTGAAGCAGGGCCTGGAAAGGGTCAGCGCGCTGGGCATGGAGAAGGCGCTGGAAGTGGTCCGCGCGGCGGCCACCCGGCTGGCCCCCTACGGCAAGGTCGGCACCGTCGGCTACTGCTGGGGCGGCACGGTGGCGATGCTGTCGGCGCTGCGGCTCGGGCTGCCGTCGGTCAGCTACTACGGCGCACGCAACGTCCAGTTCCTCGATGAGACACCCAAGGCGCCGGTGATCTTCCATTTCGGCACCCAGGACAGGAGCATCCCGCCGGAGGCCGTCCAGGCCCACCGCGACAAGCTGCCGCAGATGGCCACTTTCGTCTATCCGGCCGACCACGCCTTCAACCGCGAGGTCGGACATGCGTATGATCCAGACAGCGCCGCCCTGGCGCTGCAACGCACCCTGGACTTCTTCTCGGAGCATCTTGGATGAGCGAATTCGAACTCGATTCACGCCTGGCCACCGATAGCGTGCTGGTGGCGGAAGGACCGTTGTCGCAAGTGCGGCTGATGAACGACGAACGATTCCCCTGGCTGGTGCTGGTACCACGCCTGGCCGGGGTGACCGAGTGGATCGAGCTGGACGGCGAGCAGCAGGACAAGCTGCGCACCGAGCTCAACCGCGCCTGCAAGGCCCTGAAGGGCCACGACGGCGTGGAGAAGATCAATATCGGCGCGCTGGGCAACATCGTGCGCCAGCTGCACTTCCATGTGATCGGCCGCCATGACGGCGATCCGGCCTGGCCCGGCCCGGTCTGGGGCAGCGGCCCGGCGCACCGCTACGAGCCTGCGGCGCTGGACCAGCATGTCGCCTACTGGAAGGAACGGCTAGGATATCCAGCCCGTTCCTGAGCCTTGCCCGACCCGATGCGATTCAACCTCGTTGCCGCCATCCTGCTGATCCTGATCGGCCTGTTCATGCTCGCCAGCAACCTCGGCTGGACGCACCTGAACCTGTCCAAGCTGCTGCTGACCTGGTGGCCGGTGGCACTGGTGGGCGTGGGCATTGCGATGCTGTTCGGTCGCGGCAAATGACGTAGCGCCGGGTCGTGCCCGGCGAACGCACCGCGTGGACCATGCGAAAACGCCGGGCACGGCCCGGCGCTTTCGTCATGCAATGACGCGGGCGATCAGGTCCGCGGCAGGGTCACGCCGGTCTGGCCCTGGTACTTGCCGCCACGATCGCGGTACGACGTCTCGCAGATGTCATCGGCCGCGGCCTGGAAGAACAGCATCTGCGCCACGCCTTCGTTGGCATAGATGCGGGCCGGCAGCGGCGTGGTGTTGCTGAATTCCAGGGTGACGTGGCCTTCCCACTCCGGTTCCAACGGGGTCACGTTGACGATGATGCCGCAGCGCGCGTAGGTGCTCTTGCCCAGGCACACCACCAGGGTGTCGCGCGGGATGCGGAAGTACTCCACGGTACGCGCCAGGGCGAAGCTGTTCGGCGGGATGATGCACTCATCGGCCGTGATGTCGACGAAGCTGCCCGAATCGAAATGCTTGGGATCGACAATCGTCGAGTTGATGTTGGTGAACACCTTGAACTCGCGCGAGCAACGGACGTCGTACCCGTAGCTGGAGGTGCCGTAGCTGACGATGCGCTCGCCATTGGCCTGCTTGACCTGCCCGGCCTCGAACGGCTCGATCATGCCGTGCTGCTCGGACATGCGGCGGATCCAACGGTCACTCTTGATGCTCATGCTTTGTCCTGGGTACGAGGGGGCGCGTGGATTCTAGCAGGGGGCCGGGCGTCGCCGGCGGCCCTGCCCTGGCACCTACAGCAGCGAAGAGAGAATCGGAATGGAGGCACGCGGGCGCTTGCCCACTTCCTCGATCAGGCGCTGGGCGGCATGGCGGTAGGCCTGGGCTGGCACCGAATCGGGCTGCGCCACGGTGATCGGAGTGCCAGCATCCCCCTGCTCGCGGATGCCGATCTGCAGCGGCAGCGAACCCAGCAACGGCACACCATACTGCGCGGCCATGCGCTCGCCGCCGCCCTCGCCGAACAGGTGCTCGACATGCCCGCAGCTGCTGCAGGTATGTACCGCCATATTCTCGACGATGCCCAGCACCGGCACCTCCACCTTCTCGAACATCTTCAGCGCCTTCTTCGCATCCAGCGTGGCGATGTCCTGCGGCGTGGTAACGATCACCGCACCGGCCAGCGGAATCTTCTGGGTCAGGGTCAGCTGGATGTCACCGGTGCCCGGCGGCAGGTCGATCAGCAGGAAATCCAGGTCATCCCACAGCGTGTCATTGAACAGCTGGGTCATCGCCGAGGTGGCCATCGGCCCACGCCAGATCATCGGCGTATCCTCTTCGATCAGGTAGCCGATCGACATGGTGTCCACGCCGAACGCGCGCAGCGGCTCGATGCTCTTGTTGTCAGGGCTTTCCGGACGACCGGACAGGCCCAGCATGGCCGGTACGCTCGGCCCATAGATGTCCGCGTCAAGCACGCCCACGCGTGCGCCAAGCTGCTGCAGCGCCACGGCCAGATTGACTGCGGTGGTCGACTTGCCGACGCCGCCCTTGCCCGAACCAACCGCGATCACGTTGCGGATGCGGGCATGCGGCGTGAGTCCCTTCTGGACCTGGCTTGCATGGGGACGGCGGGGAGAACTGTTCACAACGAGCACCGGCGGGTCAGGGGGAATAACCCAACATCATACAAGCTGGACACAAGCTGACTGAAATTCAGGATTGCTACAGATTCGTGCACAGGTTGTTAAGTTCATGTTACGTTCGCTAAGCACTGGTTTTGGGCTGCGTCGCTGTTTCATTGCACGCACGATGGCGCATGCGCAGTGCCGTATTTGTATTTGCTCTTTGAACGGAACTACATGAAAGACCTTCGCAATTCCGCACGTCGCAACACCCTCGCCGTCGCCTTGATTTCCGCCCTGGTCGCCGCCTCGCCGGCAATGGCCCAGGACAAGGCCACCAACCTGGACAAGATCACCGTCACCGGTTCGCTGATCCCGCAGACCCAGGTTGAGACCCAGACCCCGGTCATGACCATCAGCGCTGAAGCCATCCAGTCGCGCGGCTTCAACAGCGTCGCCGAAGTGCTGCAGCAGTCTTCGCTGACCACCGGCGGCATCCAGGGTGGCCAGACCTCCGCCTCGTTCACCCAGGGCGCTGAAGCCGCTGGCATGTTCGGCCTGAATCCGGGGTATACCAAGTACCTGATCAACGGCCGCCCGATGATGTCCTACCCGGCGCTGTACAACGGCGGCGACGCGTTCAACAACATCAGCGGCATTCCGATCGACATCGTCGAGCGCATCGAAGTCCTGCCGGGCGGCCAGTCCTCCCTGTACGGTTCGGACGCGATCGCCGGCGTGGTCAACATCATCCTGAAGGACCACATGGAAGGCGGCAGCCTGTCCGTGCGTGGCGGCACCTCCACCGAAGGCGGTGGCAGCAGCTTCCGCATCAGTGGCGCGCACGGCTTCTCGGCGCTGGACGACCGCTTCAATGCGCTGGTCAACGTGCAGATCGAAAGCAGCAACCCGATCTGGGGCTACCAGCGTGACCTGACCAAGCAGAACAACACCCACGGCTATACCGCACAGCTGCCGTCGAACGACTTCGCCGTCATCGACGCCAAGACCAATGCGCTGTACATGATGGACCCGGGCAACTGCGCCAATGTCGCCGGCCAGTTTGGCGGCACCACCGTGCTGGCCAACCGCCCGACCGGCCAGTCCTGCGGCTCGGTGTTCGGCGCCGGTTACAAGACCCTGAAGAACGGCAAGGACAGCGGCCAGTTCTATTCGTCGATGACCTTCGACGTGAACGACAACTTCCAGCTGTTCGCCGACGTGCTGTACAGCAAGGAAAAGACCGAGTACACCTCGGGCTCGAACTACCTGTGGTGGGGCACCAAGAGCACCATGGGCGGCTTCTACGACCAGGCGTCAGGCAAGCTGGTCAACCTGCAGCGCGCCTTTGCTCCGGAAGACATCGGCGGCGAAGGCTACAAGAGCATCCTGAACAACGACAAGAGCCGTGCCTACCAGGTCACCCTGGGCGGCAAGGGCGCAGTGGGCAACTGGGACTACAGCCTGAGCTTCACCCGCGGCGAATATCGCCTGGATGAAAGCAAGTTCCAGCGCTTCGGCAATGCCATCAACAGCTACTTCGCCGACAAGGTGCTCGGCCCGCAGCTGGGCACCAAGGATGGCTTCGGCATCTACAACACCAACTGGGGCGCGTTCTACTCGCCGATCTCGCCGGAAGATTTCGCTGGCTTCACCGGTTACACCACCAACCACAGCCGCACCTGGCAGAACCTGGCTCGCGCGCAGGTCACCAACGGTTCGCTGTTCTCGCTGCCGGGTGGCGATGCGGGCCTGGCCGTGGTCGTCGAAGGCGGCAGCGAAGGCTGGGACTACAGCCCCGACCAGCGCCTGCTGGACGGCGACGTGTGGGGCTCGTCGGCTGTTGCCGGCAACGGCCATCGCAGCAACTATGCGGTGACCAGCGAACTGCGCATGCCGCTGCTGGAGTCGCTGACGGTGACCGCTTCCGGTCGCTATGACGCCTTCAAGATCGCCGACAACACCGTCGACAAGGCCACCTACAGCGTGGGCGTGGAGTTCCGTCCGATCGAAAGCCTGCTGTTCCGCGGCAAGTACGGCACCGCCTTCCGCGCGCCGACCCTGCCCGACGCCTTCCAGGGTCGCAGCGGCTACTATGCTGCCAACTCGACCGACTACTACCGTTGCGGCGAGCTGGGCTACACCCCGGGCAACACCGACGCCTGCCGCTACGCCGACAGCGTCTCGGTCTATTCCGAGCGTGCCGGCAACCCGGACCTGGAGCCGATCACCGCCGACGTCTGGAACGCGGGTATCGTCTGGGCACCGATGGCAAACCTGTCGATCTCGGCCGACTACTACAACTGGAAGATCGAGAACGAAGTCGATACGGCCAGCACCGACCAGCTGCTGCTGGCCGAGTACTACTGCCGCAACGGCCTGCCGAATGGCTCCTCGGCCACCTGCCAGAACGTGGCCGACTGGGTCGTGCGCGATTCGGCCGGCAACCTGAGCTCGCTGTACACCCCGAAGATGAACGTGGCCCGGCAGAACCTGCAGGCCGTGACCGTCGGCTTCAAGTACCTGCAGGACATCGGCCGCTTCGGTTCGCTGCAGTTCTCGGGCAACTACACCAACATGCTGAAGCGTGAAGTGCAGGCGCAGCCGGGTGAGGACTTCCAGGACCTGCTGGGCAACCCGAAGTCGATGTGGAACTACGACAGCTACGCCAAGGTCCGTTCCGACGCGTCGGTGGCCTGGTCGCTGGACAAGTGGACCACCACGCTGTACGCGAACTACATCGGCCACACCCCGAACTACCTGGCAGGCCTGAACGGCTACGAGTACACCCACGCCGCATCGGGCTACAAGGCAGGCAAGTGGGGTTCGTACACCACCTACAATCTGAGCGTGAACTACCGTGCGCAGGATGACCTGACCCTGTCGCTGATGGTCAACAACGTGTTCAACAAGATGCCCGAACAGCAGGCCCACAGCTACCAGGGCACCTCCGGCACGCCGTTCAACAACTACCTGTACAACGTCTACGGTCGCACCGTGTACGTGCAGGCCAAGTACGACTTCGGCAAGTAATCCCGTCGTTTTCCGGGTTTGATTCCGGACCAGGCCCCGCTTCGGCGGGGCCTTTTTTTTGGATCGATATTCAGCGCGGAACAGCGACTTCCGCCGCCAGCCAGCATTTATTTACTCACCATTCATTCAGCCAGATTCGGCAAAGTCCACCGATTAATGCAACCAGTTGTTTTTTAAAAGAAAAATATTATTCAAGGCCAGCCCCAGCTCAACACATTACAAAGTCGCGCAAATCAGGTTAAGCGTGTGTTACGTTCGAAAAACGCCGCCATTCTGGTTTTGAAGGCTGCTGAACCATCCATGAGTTCCCAGGAAAGGGAAAACGCGTTTCTCACGACCACACGGAGTACCGCATGTCTCGTAATGGCTTCCCGCGTCACCCGCTCACCCGCGCCGTCCTCAGCGGCTTGATCCTGGCCGGCGGCAGCGCGATCGCGCTCGCCCAGGAAAACACGCCCACCGATCTCGGACGCGTAACCGTCACCGGCTCACTGATCCCGCAGACACAGATCGAGAACCACACGCCGGTCCTGACTGTTACCGCCGAGGACATCCAGACCCGCGGCTTCACCAGCGTGGCCGAAGTACTGCAGCAGAATTCGCTGACCACTGGCGGGCTGCAGGGCGGCCAGACCTCAGCTTCGTTCACCCAGGGCGCCGAAGCCTCAGGCATGTTCGGCCTCAGCCCGAGCTACACCAAGTACCTGATCAACGGGCGGCCGATGCTGTCCTACCCCGCTCTCTACAACGGCAGCGACACCTTCAACAATCTCAGCGGCATCCCGATCGACATCGTCGAGCGCATCGAGATTCTGCCGGGCGGCCAATCGTCGCTGTACGGCTCGGACGCGATCGCCGGCGTGGTCAACATCATCCTCAAGGACCACATGGACGGCGGCGTACTGAACGTGCGTGGCGGCGCCTACACCGAGGGTGGCGGCAACGATTTCCGAGTCAGTGGCGCGCATGGCTTCAACGCCTTCGATGACCGTTTCCATGCGCTGGTCAACGTGCAGTACGAGAAGAGCAGTCCGATCTGGGGTTACCAGCGCGACCTGACCAAGCAGAACAACACCCGTGGCTACACGCCACAGGTTCCGACCAACGACTTCCTGGTCTACCTGCCGGACCAGCAGAACGCCTACGTGATGATGGATCCAAGCCGCTGTGCCAACGTGGCCAGCCAGTTCGGCGGCACCACCGTACTGGGCACGCGCGCGGTCGGTGAATCTTGCGGCTCGCCCTTCAGCGCTGGCTACAAGACGCTGAAGAACGGCAAGGAAAGCAGCCAGATCTATTCGTCGATGTCCTTTGATGTCAACGACAACTTCCAGCTGTTCGCCGATGCGCTGTACAGCCTGGAGGAGGTCCAGTACAACGCCGGTTCGGGCTACGCGTTCTGGGGCAGTGATGTCGGCTTCGGTGCGTTCGTCGACCAGGCCAGCGGCGAATACATGAACCTGCAGCGCGCGTTCGCGCCGGAGGACATCGGTCCCGCCGGCTACCGTGACACCATGAGCACTGATCGCAACAAGGCCTACCAGGTCACGTTGGGAGGGCGTGGCAACTTCGGCAACTGGGATTACAGCGCCAGCTTCAGCCGAGGCGAGTACAAGCTGACCGAGCGCAGCTTTGCGCGCTGGGCGAACGAGATCGACAGCTACTTCGAAGACCGCGTGCTGGGCCCGGTACTGGGCATCACCGACGACGGCTACAACATCTACAGCCCCAATTGGAGCGCGTTCTATTCGCCGCTGCCGGCCGGTGATTTCCAGACCTTCACCGGCTTCACCTACAACAAGAGCCGCACCTGGCAGAACCTGGGCCGCGCGCAGATCACCAACGGTTCGCTGTTCAAGCTGCCTGGTGGTGATGCCGGACTGGCCGTGGTGGCCGAAGCCGGCAGCGAAGGCTGGTCGTACACCCCTGACCAGCGCCTGCTGGACGGTAGCGTGTGGGGCACAACCTCGGTGGCCGGTGCCGGCCATCGCAGCAACTACGCGGTGACCAGCGAGCTGCGCATGCCGCTGCTGGAGTCGCTGACCGTGACCGCCTCCGGACGTTACGACGCGTTCAGGATCGCCGAAAAGACCGTCGACAAATCGACCTACAGCATCGGTATCGAGTTCCGCCCGATCGAAAGCCTGCTGTTCCGTGGCAAGTACGGCACCGCCTTCCGCGCGCCCAGCCTGTCCGACGCGTTCCAGGGGCGCAGTGGGTACTACGCCAATGGTTCGATCGACTACTTCCGCTGTGGACAGCTCGGCTTCAACCCCAGCGACACGGTGGGTTGTCCCTATGCCAATGAATCGGTGTTCGGCGAGCAGTCAGGCAACCCGGAGCTGGAAGCGATCACCGCCGACGTCTGGAATGCCGGCATCGTGTGGGCGCCGATCAACAACCTGTCGGTGTCGGTGGACTACTACAACTGGAAGATCAAGAACGAGGTCAATACGCTCAGCTCCGACCAGTTGCTGCTGGCCGAGTACTACTGCCGTAATGGCCAGACCAACAACACCTCGGCCAGTTGCCAGAACGTAAACGACTGGATCACCCGCGATGGCGCCGGCAAGCTGGAACAGATCTACACGCCCAAGATGAACATCGCCAGCCAGAACCTGCAGGCGGTAACGGCCAGCTTCAAGTACGTGCAGGACATCGGCCGCTTCGGCGCGCTGCAGTTCTCCAGCAACTACACCAACATGATCAAGCGCGAGCTGCAGCCGCAACCGGGCGATGAGTATCTGGACCTGCTGCGCGACCCGTACGCGATGTGGAACTATGACCAGTACGCCAAGGTGCGTGCCGACGGTGCGGTGGGCTGGGCGAAGGACAAGTGGACTACCACGTTGTACTTCAACTACATCGGCAAGACGCCAAACCGCATGGCGTACCTGGGCAAGGGCTACGACTACGTGCATCCGTCCGGCTACCAGGCCGGCAAGTGGGGCTCATACACCACCTACAACCTGAGCGTGAACTATCAGGCGATGGACAACCTGACGCTGTCGATGATGGTCAACAACGTGTTCAACAAGATGCCCGACGGTCAGGCACACAGTTACGCCGGCAACGTCGGCGCTCCCTATAACAGCAGCATCTACAACCCTTACGGCCGCGCCGTCTACGTGCAGGCCAGGTACGAGTTCGGCGGGAAGTAAGCAGCACACCTCTGTTGGACCAACGGCCCCGCTTCGGCGGGGCCTTTTTTTAACAAATGTTGCACGAATCCACATCCACACCATTCGTTAATATTTCATTAGCATGCCGGTCGTTACGTAAGCTATTGATTTATATATTGAATGTAAAAGTGAACAACACCGTTCCGCAGCGCAACATTTTGAAACATTCCCAAACAAGCAGCCTTAGCTTTTGATTTAAAAGAACTTTTTCAGAGAAAGCCAGCCTGTTTTTGTGACTGGACTATTTTGTCTACGTGAACGCCGTGTTACGGTCCAGCTGAATGGATTGCAACTGAACAAATCATGAAAGCTGTCAGGGAGGACGTCAGCCAGCCGACAACGCTCATACGGGGATCCATCATGTCTTGCCATCGCTCCACGCCGCTGCGCCACCCACTGACCCTCGCCCTGCTTGGCACCCTGCTCGCCTCCGGTACCGCGCTGGCGCAAAGCGGCAACGCACCGACCCAGCTTGACCGCGTCACCGTCACCGGCTCGCTGATTCCACAGACCGAAATCGAGAACCACACGCCGGTCCTGACCGTCACCGCCGAGGACATCCAGACCCGCGGCTTCACCAGTGTGGCCGACGTACTGCAGCAGTCCTCACTGTCCACGGGCGGCCTCCAGGGCGGCCAGACCTCGGCCTCGTTCACCCAGGGCGCCGAAGCGGCCGGCATGTTCGGCCTCAGCCCGGGCTACACCAAGTACCTCATCAATGGCCGCCCGATGCTTTCGTATCCAGCGCTGTACAACGGCGGCGATACGTTCAACAACATCAGCGGCATTCCCATCGACATCGTGGAGCGCATCGAGATCCTGCCGGGTGGCCAGTCCTCCCTGTATGGCTCGGATGCGATTGCCGGCGTGGTCAACATCATCCTCAAGGAACGCATGGACGGCGGCGTTCTCAACGTCCGTGGCGGCGCCTACAGCGAAGGCGGTGGCAACAGTTTCCGCCTGAGCGGCGCACACGGGTTCAATGGCGTCGATGACCGCTTCCACGCGCTGGTCAACGTGCAGTACGAAAAGACCAGCCCGATCTGGGGTTACCAGCGCGACCTGACCAAGGTCAACAATCCAGACGGCTACAGCCCGCAGTACGTTTCCAACGATTTCCTGGTGCTGCTGCCGGCCGCCAACAACCGCTACGCCATGATGGACCCGAACCTCTGCGCCAACGTGGCGGGCCAGTTCGACGGTACCACCGTACTGGGCACCCGCCCGACCGGCCAGGCATGCGGCTCGGTGTACGGCACCGGCTACAAGACCATCAAGAACGGCAAGGAAAGCGCACAGATCTACAGCTCTGCCACCTTTGACCTCAATGACAACCTGCAGCTGTTTGGCGATGCGCTGTACAGCCTGGAAGAGGTCAAGTATGCGACCGGCTCCAACTACACCTGGTGGGGCACCTCGTCCGGCTGGGGTCGCTTCTACGACCAGGCCAGCGGCCAGTACATGAACCTGCAGCGCGTGTTCGCCCCGGAAGACATCGGCGGCGCCGGCTACCGCGACATCATGAACACCGACCGCAACAAGGCCTACCAGGTGACACTGGGCGGCCGCGGCACGGCCGGCAACTGGGACTACAGCGTCAGCTTCACCCGTGGCGAGTACAAGCTGACCGAGCGCAACTTCGTGCGCTGGAACGATCCGATCAACGACTACTTCGAGCAGCGTGTGCTGGGCCCGGTGCTGGGTACTACCAGCACTGGCTACAACATCTACAGCCCGAACTGGGAAGCGTTCTATGCGCCACTGCCGGCAGGTGATTTCCAGACGTTCACCGGCTACAGCTACAGCCAGAGCCGTACCTGGCAGAACCTGGCCCGGGCCCAGGTCACCAACGGGTCGCTGTTCAAGCTGCCCGGTGGCGACGCCGGCCTGGCGGTGGTGGTCGAGGGTGGCAGCGAAGGTTGGGACTACACTCCCGATCCGGGCCTGATGGATGGCAGCGTCTGGGGCACCACGGCGGTCTCCGGCGCCGGCCACCGCAGCAATTACGCCGTGACAGGCGAACTGCGCCTGCCGCTGCATGACATGCTGACCGTGACCGGATCCGGCCGCTACGACGCCTTCAAGATCGGCAGCAACACCGTCGACAAGTCCACCTACAGCATCGGCATCGAGTTCCGCCCGATCGAGAGCCTGCTGTTCCGTGGCAAGTACGGGACGGCCTTCCGCGCGCCGACCCTGTCCGATGCCTTCCAGGGCCGCAGTGGCTACTATGCCAACGGCTCCACCGACTACTACCGTTGCGGCCAGTTGGGGTATGCCCCGAGCAACACCGCTGGCTGCCCGTATGACAGCGTATCGGTGTTCGGTACGCGTTCGGGCAACCCGGACCTGGAGCCTATCACCGCCGACGTCTGGAACGCGGGCGTGGTGTGGGCTCCGATCAATAACCTCTCGCTGTCGGTTGACTACTACAACTGGAAAATCAAGAACGAGGTCGACACGCTCAGTTCGGACCAGTTGCTGCTGGCCGAGTACTACTGCCGTAACGACCAGGCCAACAACACCTCTGCAAGCTGCCAGAACGTCAACGACTGGATCACCCGTGATGCATCCGGCGTGCTGGACGAGATCTACACCCCGAAGATGAATGTTGCGCGCCAGAACCTGGAAGCTTTGACCGCCAGCTTCAAGTACGTGCACGACATGGGTCGCTTCGGTTCGTTGCAGTTCTCGGGCAACTACACCGACATGCTCAAGCGCGAGCTGCAGCCGCAGCCGGGCGATGAGTTCCTGGACCTGCTGCGTGACCCCTACGCGATGTGGGTGTACGACTCTTACGCAAAGGTGCGCGCGGACGGCTCGATCGGCTGGGCCAAGGACAAGTGGACCACTACCCTGTATGCCAACTACATCGGCAAGACGCCGAACTACATGGCATACCTGGGCAATGGCTACGACTATGTGCACAGCTCCGGCTACAAGGCGGGCAAGTGGGGCTCCTACACCACCTACAACCTGAGCGTGAACTATCGCGCGCTGGACAACCTGACCCTGTCACTGATGGTCAACAACGTCTTCAACAGGATGCCGGACAACCAGCGCTTCAGCTTCGCCGGCACCAGTGGCCAGCCGTACAACAATTACCTGTACAACGCCTACGGGCGAGCCATCTACGTGCAGGCCAAGTACGAGTTCGGTGGCCGCTGATCCGCTGACGCCACTTGTGCTGCAGAAGGCCCCGCTCCAGCGGGGCCTTCTGCTTTGGAACGCAACCAGGGCCGGCCAGAGTTGTAGATTTCACGCCAAGTTGACGAACCGGGCGTCCTCGTTCATCTTCAGGTCATCTTCCAGTCAAACTGCCAAGGATGCCCTGTACATGAAAGCCACACGCCTCTTCGCCCATGTGGGCGCTGCTGCTACGCTGCTGGGCCTGGCCGTGGGCCAGGCGCTGGCTACACCGCTGCCGGTCGACGACTTCGCCAAGATTCCCGCCATCCAATCGGTCACCATGAGCCCCGATGGCAAACAGCTGGTTGCGATCATCGCTGCCCCGGGAAGCAACAACGGTGACACCGCGCTCGCCAACTGGAACCTGGACAATCTCGGCGCAGGCCCGGTGGCCATCACGCCCTCCGGCGACCGCATGAAGTTCATCGCCGCCAGCGCATTGAAGGCCGGCCGCAGCCTTGTCATCGGCCGCCAGGAACTTACCGCGCAGCTGGCCGGTTGTGGAGAAGGCAACTCGGTGGGAAACACCAAGACTTTCCTATCGAAGGCTTACCTGACCGACACTTCCCAGACCAAGTTCGACGAAGCATTCGCCGACAATTCACGCAAGCTTGGCATCAGCGAACAGACACAACGCTGCCTGGAACTGGCGGGAACTGCGTCACTGGTTCACTCGCTCCCAATGGACCCTGACAAGGTCATCATTTCACAGATCAATCAGTCAACGTTCTCGGCAGGCTACTACCTGTTCAATCTCAAGACCGGACAGACCGAGCTGCTCTTCCGTGGCGACGCGCGCTCGACGCCCGGGTTGTTCCATCCCCGCAGCGGCGAACTCCTGACAAGGACCCAGATCGAACCGGCCGGGTCGAGCGAGTACGAACAGCAGATCCTGATCAAGGACAAGGCAAGCGGAAAGTTCGAGAAGCACGATGCGCTGACAACCAAGCTCAGCGAACGCTACACGATGGACGTGGCCGGCATCGATGACCAGACCGGCAAGCTCTACATCCTCACCGACAGATTTTCCGAGCAGGTGCAGGCCCGCCTGTACGACCCAGCAACCCGGACCTTCGACAAGGAGCCGCTGGCCGCCCACCCGCAGTATCCGATCAGCGGCCTCATCCTCGGCAGCAAACCCAGCAACTTCAATCAGGTTCTGGGCTTCTATGTGGATGGGCCGCGGCGCGAAGCGATCTATGTCGACCCGCAGATGAAGGCCCTCTTCGACGGCCTCAAACAGGCCTATCCGGGGAAGTACGTCGCCATCACCGGCTACAACGACGATCTCTCCCGCGTGCTCTTTACCACCAACAGTGCCGACACGCCGACGACCTATCACATACTCAGCGACCGCAAACAGGTGACCACCCTGGGCAGTGAGCGACCCTGGATCGATGGCAGGCAGATCGGCCAGCAACGCTGGGTCACCTATACCGCCCGCGACGGACGAAAGATTCCCGCCATCCTTGATCTGCCCGCGGGCTGGAAGGAAGGGGGAGAACCACTTCCAGCGCTCGTGCACCCGCACGGTGGCCCATGGGCTCGTGACTATGCCGGCTGGGATGCATCTGGCTGGGTGCCTTACTTCACCTCGCGTGGCTACGCTGTCATCCGCCCCCAGTATCGAGGCTCAACCGGCTTTGGACGCGACCACTGGCTCGCGGGTGACAGGCAGTGGGGGCTGACCATGCAGGACGACAATGACGATGCGGCTGCGTGGCTGGTGCAGCAGGGCATCGCCGCAAAGGACCGCCTGGCCATCTTCGGTTACTCCTATGGCGGCTTCGCAGCCGCTGCAGCCACGGTCCGCAGCCCCTCGCCTTTCCAGTGTGCCATTGCCGGAGCGCCCGTCACCGATCTCGGCAGAGTCGGCATGTCATGGAGCGAGAACCGCCTGCAGCGCATCCTGCAGGGGCAGACCGTCAAGGGAATGGACCCGATACAGAACACGGCCAAGGCGACCATCCCGGTACTGCTTTACGTCGGAGATCGTGACGTACGTACTCCGGCGTTCCACGCCCGATCGTTCTACAACGCAGTCCAGGGCAAGGTTCCGGCGAAGTTCGAGTTGATCGCCGACATGCCGCACAGCATGCCGTGGTACCCGAGCCACTACCGGGCCACGCTGCCGCTGATGGCCGACTTCCTGGCCAAGGACTGCGGCCCAGGCGGCCTGTAGGCCGCCCAGGGACGCACCCTGCCGTCGTCCACGCAGCTGGGGAGCTCTGCAGCTCCCCACCGGTACATGAATACGCCATTAGCAAAAGCGCGTTACATACGGGGAATGTTCATGTTGCATTTACTTTACGCCGTACATACACTCCGTTAACCGAAGCATAACAAGTGGGGATCCGACACAATGCGCAAGACCAACCGCCTTATTACGCCCAGCCGCCTGCCGCTCGCCCTGGCAGTGATTGCCTGCCTGCAGGCAGCCCCGGTGCTGGCCCAGGAATCCACCCGCGAGGAAGCAGCGGCGTCAAGTGCTTCGACGTCTGACAAGAAGGCCACTGATCTTGACAAGGTTACGGTCACCGGCTCCCTGATCCGTCGCGCGGACTATGAAACCACCTCGCCGGTGTTCACCATCGACACCGAGCGCAATGCCGCCCAGGGCCAGACCAGCGTCAGTGAATTCCTGCAGAAGTCGGCGATCGGCGCCGCCGAAACGCAGATCACCAATCAGTTCGGCGGCTTCACCACCAATGGTGGTACCGGCGTACAGACGTTCTCGCTACGCGGCCTGGGTGCCAATCGCACGCTTATCCTGCTTGATGGCCAGCGTCCGGGCCCGGCCGGTACCCGCGGCGCGGTCGGCGCGTTCGACCTGAACGTGCTGCCCACCGCCGTCCTGCAGCGTGCCGAGATCGTGAAGGATGGTTCGTCCTCCATCTATGGCTCCGATGCCGTCGCCGGCGTGGTCAATCTGATCACCAAGAAGAACTTCGACCGTCCCGAGCTGACCGTCAGCGGTCGCGTTCCGACCGAAGGCGGCGGTGAAGTATTCTCGGCGTCGCTGGCCAACGGCTGGAACTTCGACAATGGCAGCATCGTCGCCGCCGTGGAATGGTACCGCCAGAACGAACTGACCCGCGGTGACCGCGATTTCTTCAAGTGCGCCGAAGATATCGTCTGGGACGACAAGGGCAACCGCATCGACCGCGTCGACCGCTCCATCCTGGCCGGCACCAACCTGGCCAACTGCCAGAACATGCTGCACAACGTCATCGACGTCGGTTCCGTCCGTTACGTGCCGAGCACCGATGGCAGCACGGTTGGCCCGTTCCCGGGCTATCGTCCGCGCGCCAACCAGACCTATGCCAACGGCAACCCCGTGGCGACGTATCAGGAGCCGTACAACTTCCAGGCTTACGGCCAAGCCCAGATCATCAACCGCCAAGAGCGCAAGACGGTCTACTTTGCCACTGACTTCGGCTTTGATTCGTTCAACTGGAAGACCCAGTTCCTCTACAACAACCGCACCACGGACAACTTCTCGTGGCGCCAGTTCTTCCCGACAGTGCTGATCCCCGGCACCACCACCCGCGCTCAGCCGGTGCTGCCGTTCAAGTCTGCTTCCGAGACCGAAGTTGATTACTACTACTTCGCCAACAAGTTCGATGGCGGCTTCGGCAGCAGCACCTGGGGCTGGGAAGTCAATGCCAACTACAGCCACTCCAGTGGCAAGTACAGCAACCTTGGCATCCGCAACTCGATCAGCGGCGACATCGGCCGTCCGGGTACCGGCACTGCAGCTGCGAACTACTTCGACCCGGGCTATCTGAATGGCTCGAAGGTCGACGAGCTGGTCTCGATCCTCGGCGTCTGGGCCAAGGGCAAGACCACCTACGATCAGACCACGGTCAACGCCGTGTTCAGCGGTGAGCTGTTCGATCTTCCGGCCGGTGCCGTGGCTTCCGCAGTCGGTGTGGAGTACCGCAACTACAAGATCGACGACCAGCCGGGTGCCGATTTTGCCGACATCTGGGGTTCGACCACCGCCGGTCGCACCAAGGGCGACGAGAAGGTGAAGGAAGCGTTCGTCGAACTGGATGTGCCGGTCTTCAAGGGAGTTCCGGGCATCGAGTCGCTGTCGCTGAACGGCTCGGCCCGCGTCTTCAAGTACGACACGGTGTCCGGTTCGGACAAGGTGTGGAAGTTCGGTGTCAACTGGCAGATCATCCCGTCGCTGCGCCTGCGCGGCACCATCGGTACCTCCTACCGTGCACCGGGCCTGTATGAGCTGTACCTTGGCAATCAGACCGGCTTCCAGGCGCAGACCGCGATCGATCCCTGCATCCGCTGGGCTGAAGGCAACAACAGCAACGCTGCTGCCAACTGCGCCGCTGCCGGTATCCCGGGCGACTACACCGCCGCAGGCAACAGCAGCGCCACCGTCTTCACTCGTGGCGGCGCTGGCGGCGACCTGAAGCCGGAGACCTCGCGTGCACGCAGCATCGGCCTGGTGTTCACCCCGGAATTTGCTGACCTGAGCGTTGCGATCGACTACTTCGACTACGAAGTCAGCGACCAGATCACCGCGCTGAGTGCAGCGTCCATCCTGGAAGGCTGCTACGAGTCGACCACCTATCCGAACCGCTACTGCGACCTGATGCGTCGTAATCCGAATTCGGGTACCAACGCGAACATGATCACCGAGGTGTATGCGCAGTACCTGAACATCAACCGCCAGCGCACCCGCGGCTGGGATCTGACCCTGAACTGGGAACACGAGTTCAGCTTCGGCAAGTTCTCGCTGGACTCGCAGGTCACCTACACGGTTGAAGACACCGCCGAGCTGTTCGACAGCGCAGCGGCCAGCGGCCTGTCCTCGTCGGACCAGCTGGGTGATTTCGGTCGCCCGGACCTGGTCGGCAACCTGGGCCTGAGCCTGGAGCGTGGCGACTGGACCTACAACTGGATGACCCAGTACATCGCGTCGACCAAGGACCCGGACCTGCTGGAGACGTTCACCTATCAGGGCCGTCCGAATTCCTACCGCGACATCACCGCTGGCAGCCGCTGGTATCACACCGCCTCGGTGAGCTACGAGCAGGCCGATTGGCAGATTCTGGTGGGCGTCTCCAACGTGTTCGATGCCAAGCCGCCGCTGATCTCCAGCAGCGTCTACTCTTCGCGCTACGGCAACACCCACCCGTTCGCCACCCAGTACGACTACTACGGTCGCACCCCGTTCGTGCGCCTGAAGTACAAGTTCTGATCCACCGCTGACCGCAACGCCCGACAGACCCGGCTTTTGCCGGGTCTGTCTTTTCCGGGCCACCAAGCGGCCCCCTTGCACCCGGCCATGACCTTCGACACCCTTGCAGGTCTGGCCGGCGGCGTATCGTTCGGCCCACGGCCGTCCCACGGCCTTTCCCTGACTCACTCGGCCTGGAGGCCATCAAAGTGACCCGTACTCCCAAGATCGTGCTGCTGACCCTGGCCGTTTCGGCCGCGCTGGTCGGCTGCGGCAAGACTGAAACCCCGGCCAAGGACGCCACCGCCTCCACGCCGGCCGCGGCCGAAGCCACCAACTACACGCTGGACGAAAGCAAGCTGCCGGCCTACAACGCTTTCCAGCCCAGCGATCTGGATACCACCAAGGACGCCTGCGGCGCCTTCGGCGACTATGTGAACAGCAAGTGGCTGGCCGCCAATGAAATTCCGGGCGACCGCACCAGCTGGGGTGCGTTCACCATCCTCGACGAGCGCTCGGTGGCCGTGCAGCACCAGCTGGCCGAACAGGTGGCGCAGGTCAAGAATCCGAACCACATCGAGAAAATCGTCGGCGACCTGTGGGCCACCGGCATGGACGAGGCCAAGATCAATGCCCAGGGCATCGAGCCGCTGAAGGCCGACCTGGCCGCCATCGACGGCCTGCAGGACAAGGCGGCGATCGCCGATTACCTGCGCACCAGCGCGGCCAGGGGCGACAACGTCCTGTTCGGCTTCGGTGCCGAAGCCGACTTCAAGAACTCGGCCGTGAACATGGCCTACGCCAGCCAGGGCGGCCTGGGCCTGCCGGACAGCACCTATTACACCGACGCCAAGAATGCCGACAAGCTGAAGGCCTACCAGGCGCACGTCGCCAAGGTGCTGGAGCTGTCCGGTGTCGCCGCTGCCGACGCCGCCAAGCAGGCCGAGGACGTGGTCAAGTTCGAGACCCGCCTGGCCAAGGCCTCCAAGTCGCGCGTGGAGCTGTCGCGCAACGTCGAGCTGTACTACAACCCGGTCACCCTGGCCGATGCCGACAAGCTGACCCCGAACTTCAGCTGGACCGAGTTCTTCAAATCGCAGGGCGTGGCCGCGCCGGAGAAGTTCTCGCTGGCCATGCCGGCCTTCCATGAGGAAGTGAGCAAGGCGCTGGGCGATACCGACCCGTCGGTGTGGCGCGCCTACCTGCGCTTCCACACCGTGGACAGCGCCTCGCCGTACCTGGCCGATGCCTTCGTGCAGGAAAACTACGAGTTCTACGGCAAGACCCTCAACGGCCAGAAGGAACAGAAGCCGCGCTGGAAGCGCGTGCTGGGCACCATCGAAAACGATGCGGGTGAAGCCTTCGGCCAGCTGTACGTGAAGGTTGCCTTCTCGCCGGAAGCCAAGGCGAAGATGGAAGAACTGGTGAAGAATCTGGCCGCCGCGCTGAAGGAGCGCATCCAGGGCTTGAGCTGGATGAGCGAGGAGACCAAGGCCAAGGCCATCGCCAAGTGGGAAACCTTCACCCCGAAGATCGGCTACCCGGACAAGTGGCGTGACTGGTCGGGCCTGCAGACCCAGCGCGACAGCTTCCTGGGCAACGTGCGCGCGGCCAACGAGTTCAACTACAAGTTCAACCTGTCCAAGATCGGCAAGCCGGTGGACAAGACCGAGTGGGGCATGACCCCGCAGACGGTCAATGCCTACTACAACCCGCTGCAGAACGAGATCGTGTTCCCGGCCGCCATCCTGCAGCCGCCGTTCTTCGACCCGAAGGCCGACGACGCATTGAACTACGGCGGCATCGGCGCGGTGATCGGCCACGAAATGACCCATGGTTACGACGACCAGGGCGCGCGCTTCGGGCCGACCGGCAACATGGAAGACTGGTGGACCGCCGCTGACAAGAAGAACTTCGAAGGCCTGACTGGCAAGCTGGTCAAGCAGTTCGACCAGTACAAGGTCGACGGCCAGGCGGTGAACGGCCACCTGACCCTGGGTGAGAACATCGCCGACCTGGGCGGCCTGGCTACCGCCTACGATGCCCTGCAGAAGGCCAGCGCCGGCAAGGAAGACCCGAAGGTGGACGGCTTCACCCGCGACCAGCGCTTCTTCTTCAACTGGGCCACCGTGTGGCGCACCAAGTACACCCCGGAGAACGCCAAGGTCCGCCTGGCGACCGACCCGCACGCCCCGGCACAGTTCCGCGCCATGGGTGCACCGTCGAACCTGCCGACCTTCGCGGCCGCGTTCCAGTGCAAGGCCGGTTCGCCGATGGCCCGCACCGGCGAGCAGCAGGTGGTGATCTGGTAAGTCCTGGCTGACGCTGTTGCAGACCTGCAAAGGCCCGGGAATTCCCGGGCCTTTGTTTTTCCGGGGTGTCTTTCATCCACGCATGGCGTGGATCTACTGATCCCGGCGCTCCCCGGTAGCTGCCGACCTTGGTCGGCGAATGCACCGCGACGCGTGCATCCCGCGCCCATGCCTGGCTTGCTATAGTGCGCGCGCCCTCAATCCATCACGGATTCGTTCCACATGCCCAACTTCCGTCCGCTTGCCATCGCCCTGGGCATCAGCCTGGCGACCCTGGTCCCGACTCACGATGCGTTCGCCGCCAAGAAGAAGGCCGCACGCGCTCCGGCCGTCAGCGCCCAGTGCAGCGACTTCTACGACGCCACCAATGCAGGCTGGCTGAAGGCCAACCCGGTGCCGCAGACCGGCGCCGTCACCGCGCTGGGACAGCTGGTTGACCGCAGCCGCCAGCAGCAGCGTGAACTGCTCGACGCCGCGATGAAGTCGCCGCAGGGCAATGTGCAGAAGCTGCTGGGCGACTTCTGGGCCAGTGGCCTGGACGAAGCCGCCGTGGAAGCAGACGGCTCCAATCCGATTGCGCCGCTGCTGACCCGCATCAACGCCATCAAGAAGGCCAAGGATGTGCCGGCCTCGATCGCCGCGCTGCACCAGGTCGGCATCCCGGTGGCCTTCAACTTCGGCCCGGACGTCGACCTGAAGGCGCTGGATCGTCACATCGGCTACTTCATGCAGGGCGGCATGGGCCTGCCGGATCCGGCGTTCTATACCCGCACCGACGCCGACACCGTGGCGCTGATGGGCCGCTACCGCAACTACGTCAAGCAGATCCTGGCGCTGACCGGTACCCCGGCCGCCAAGCTGGATGCCGAGTCGCAGGCGGTGATCGCGCTGGAAACCGAACTGGCACGCAATGCGCAGTCGCTGGCCGGCATCAACAACCCGTTCAACAACTACGCGCCCATCTCCACCAAGGAGCTCAACAGCCGCTACCGCAACCTGCAGCTGGATGCCTTCCTGAAGGCACAGGGCGTGGACGATGACCTGGTCTCGCTGGCCGACCCGGGCCTGTTCAAGCAGCTCGATGGCATGGTCACCAAGCTCAAGCCGGAGCAGTGGAAGGCGTACCTGCGCTGGCGCGTGGGCGACTCGATGGCGCCGTACCTGTCCAGGGCCTACCGCGACGCCGAGTTCGAATTCCGTGGCCGTGTGCTGCGTGGCCAGACCCTGCCGCCGCAGCGCTGGGAATCCGTGCTGGATGCAATCAATGTGGCCGCCGGCCCGATGGTCGGCCGCGAGTACGCCGCCCGCTACCTGTCGGCCGAAGATCGTCGCCAGGCCGCATGGATCGTCGACAAGGTGCGCGAAGTACAGATCGAGGCGGTAAAGAACAGCAGCTGGATGAGTGCCGAAGCCAAGACCGAAGCGCAGGCCAAGCTGGCTGCGCTGAAGATCGAGATCGGCACTCCACTGCGCGACCTGGACTACAGCGTGCAGCCGATGGGCCGCGGCTCGTTCGGTGGCAATATGCTGATCGCGTCGACCTGGCGCCATCGCGAGGAAATGAAGCGCATCGGCAAGGGCAACGCCGACCGTCGCTGGGACGTGCTGCCGCAGCAGCCGTCGCTGGCCTATGACCTGGCGCAGAACCGCCTGATCGTCACCGCCGCGATCCTGCAGGGCCCGGTGTTCAACGCCAAGGCCGACGCCGCCGACAAGTTCGGCAGCTTCGGTGGTCTGGTCGGCCATGAACTGACCCGTGCGATCGATGCCAAGGGCGCGCTGGTCGATGCCAAGGGTGAGCTGCGCAGCTGGTGGACTCCGGCCGACAAGACCGCCTGGACCCTGCTCGGCAATCGCGTGGCCGCGCAGTACAGCGCCTACGACTTCCCGGGCGTGAAGGGTGCCAAGGTCAACGGCACGCTCACCCAGGAAGAGAACCTGGCCGACATCGCCGGCCTGGAACTGGCCTGGGCCGCATACACCGCGCAGGAGCCGAAGGCCAAGCCGGCACAGCAGCAGGGCTTCTTCCGCGCCTGGTCGACGTTGTGGGCGCAGCAGCTGTCGCCGAACGAGGCCGCGCGCCGCCTGACCGCCGACATCCGCGCGCCGGGCCTGTGGCGCAGCAATGGCACGCTGGCCAACCTGCCGGCGTTCGGTGCCACCTTCAGTTGCAAGGCCGGGCAGCCGATGCAGCGCAGCGAAGCCGACCAGATCAAGGTCTGGCGCTGAGCCAGCCGTCACGCTGGGGATGCAGAGGGCGCCTTCGGGCGCCCTTTTTTTTGCGGATGCAGCACGATCCCGGGTTAACACCGCCCGTGCTATCGCTGCGCCTTCGTCCGCTGCGGAGCCCGACCATGGCACACAAGAACACGATCTGTATCTGGTACGACAACGGCGCGCTCGAGGCCGCCACCTTCTATGCCAACACCTTTCCCGACAGCGCGGTGAGCGCTGTCCACCACGCCCCGGGCGACTACCCGGACGGCAAGGAAGGCAACGTACTGACGGTCGAGTTCACGGTCTGCGGCATCCCCTGCGTCGGCCTCAACGGCGGCACCGCGTTCAAGCACAGCGAAGCCTTCTCCTTCCAGATCCAGACCGAGGACCAGGCCGAGACTGACCGCTTGTGGGACGCCATCGTCAGCAACGGTGGCCAGGAGAGCCAGTGCGGCTGGTGCAAGGACCGCTGGGGCATTTCCTGGCAGATCAGCCCGCGCATGCTGATCGAAGCGGTGACCAGCAAGGACAAGGCGCTGGCCAAGCGGGCCTTCAACGCAATGATGCCAATGAAGAAGATCGACATCGCCAGCATCGAAGCAGCGATCAAAAAAGGGGACGGAGGGGATTAAGTCGTTTTTCCCCATTGTCTGTGACCCAATGCGAATTGCGACTTAATTCCCTCCGTCCCCTTTTTCCGAGGTGCTGATGTCCTGGGATGCGATCATCATCGGTGGTGGCCACAACGGCCTGGTCTGCGCGGCCTATCTCGCACGCGCTGGCAAGAAGGTGCTGGTGCTGGAACGTCGTGGCGTTCTCGGCGGCGCGGCGGTCACCGAGGAATTCCACCCCGGGTTCCGCAACTCTGTGGCGTCGTATACGGTATCGCTGTTGCAACCGAAGGTGATCGACGACCTGCAACTGCATGCGCATGGGCTGCGCATTGTCGCGCGCCCGGTCAACAACTTCCTGCCATTGCCCGACGACCGCTACCTGTTGTCGGCACCTGGCCGCGCCCAGGCCGAAGTCGCGAGATTCTCCGAACGCGATGCGCAGGCGCTGCCAGCGTATGAAGCACGCCTGGGGATCTTCGCCGACGTACTGCGCGCATGGGCCCTGCGCGCGCCGCCGGACCTGGGTGTAGCAGGCGGTTGGCGTGCGCTGCCCGCGCTCTGGCAGATGGGCCGCCTCGGCCGCGAACTGGCAACGCTGGATGCTTCGCTACGCCAGGAACTGCTGGACCTGTTCACGCTGTCGGCGGCCGAGTACCTGGACCGCTGGTTCGAGAGCGAGCCGATCAAGGCCCTGTTCGGCTTTGATGGCATTGTCGGCAACTATGCAAGCCCGTATACACCGGGCAGCGCCTACGTACTGCTGCACCATGTGTTCGGCCAGTGCAATGGCGTGAAAGGTGCGTGGGGCCATGCGATCGGCGGCATGGGCGCAATCAGCCAGGCCATCGCCGCCGCTGCACGCGCGGCTGGCGCGGAACTGCACGTGGACGCCGGCGTGCGACGCGTACTGGTTGAACACGGCAGTGCCGTGGGAGTGGAACTGACCAACGGTGAAATCCTGCGTGCACGCGCGGTGATCGCCAACGTCAATCCGAAGCTGTTGTACGAGCAGATGCTGGCCCCGGCACAGGTACCGGACGCGACCCGCGAACGCATGGCGAACTGGCGCTGCGGTTCCGGCACGTTCCGGATGAACGTGGCGCTGTCGCGGCTGCCGGACTTCCGCGCCCTGCCCGGGCCCGGCGATCACCTCAGCGCCGGCATCATCATGGCGCCCAGCCTGGAGTACATGGACCGCGCCTGGCTGGATGCGCGACGCGACGGCTGGTCACGCGAACCGATCGTGGAGATGCTGATTCCCAGCACGCTGGACGCTTCGCTGGCGCCACCCGGCCGGCATGTGGCCAGTCTGTTCTGCCAGCACGTGGCACCGGTGCTGTCCGATGGACGTCACTGGGATGATCACCGTGACACGGTGGCCGATCTGATGATCGCGACCGTCGACCGGTATGCACCGGGCTTCGCCGACAGCGTGCTTGGCCGACAGGTGCTGTCACCGCTGGATCTGGAACGCGCCTTTGGCCTGGTCGGCGGTGACATCTTCCACGGCGCACTGAGCGCCAACCAGCTGTTCTCGGCACGGCCGATGGTCGGCCAGGCTGGCTATCGTGGCGCCCTGCCCGGCCTGTATCTGTGCGGGTCGGGAACACATCCCGGGGGCGGCGTGACCGGCGCGCCAGGTCACAATGCGGCGCAGGTAGTGTTGCAGGATCTCTGAAGGCGTGCCGACCAACGGTCGGCACCTACCGCGTCAGATGATCCTGGCCAAGGTGTGCCAACCGAGGTTGGCACCTACCCGCGTGAAGCGAGGCGCATCGCGCCTCACTTCACGCTGCGCAGATGGTTCGGGCGCTTCGGCGGGCCGGGCGGGCGGCGATTGTTGAACGGCGGCTGCCCGCGCCAGTAGCGGATCAGCAACCAGCCAAACAGCATGCCGCCCAGGTGCGCGAAGTGGGCCACGCCTGGCTGCCAGCCGGTCATGCCCAGCATCAGTTCGCCCACACCGAACAGGATCACGAAGGTCCGTGCCTTCATCGGGATCGGCGGGAACAGCAGCATCACCCGCTGGTTCGGGAACAGCATGCCGTAGGCCAGCAGCAGGCCGAACACGCCGCCGGAGGCGCCCAGCACCGTGGCCGGATTCTCCAGCAGCGTTCCCACCAGCAGCTGGCAGACACCGGCACCGGCCACGCAGACCAGGTAGTACAGCAGGAATCGCTTCTCGCCCCAGGTCTGCTCCAGCGGCGCACCGAACATGAAGACCGCCAGCATGTTGAAGAACAGGTGGCCGAAGCTGCCATGCAGGAAGCCATAGGTCAGCAGCTGCCACGGCTGGAAGTTGCCGCCCGGCGAGAACGCATCGAAGCCCTGCTGCAGCGGTTGCAGCATGAACGGCTCGAAGGTCTGCATGCCGAGCAGGAACGGCTGCTGCAGCAGGAACAGGATCGCGTTGGCGATCAGCAGGGCCTTGGTGACGGTTGGCAGTCGCGGGAACATGGGAGCACCGGCATGGAACGACCTCCATCATAGCCGCAGCACCGCGCCTTGTTGGCGACCCGCAGGTCCGGCCTGTTCAGTCGCCAGCGGCGCTCAGCCCGGCCCCCATACGGCAGCATCCAGCGCTACCGTCGGATCGGTCGTGGGCATCCGCACCCGGCCGTTCTCAACCACCACGCCCTCGGCACGCAGCCGCTGCGATTGCTCACGCCAGCCCGCCGACCCTTCTTCCATGGCAATGCGCCCATCCGAGCGCAGCACGCGGTGCCAGGGCAGGTCCGGGTCGTCGTTCTGGCCCAGGATGCGCGCGGTCAGGCGTGCTCGCCCGGGCAGGCCCGCGCGCATCGCCACCTGTCCGTAGCCCATCACCTGCCCAGCCGGGATCGCGCGGATCACCGCCAGGATGCGCGCACGCGCCTGCTCCGGCGTCAGCGCCGCAGGCGGGTCACCAGCAGAACGCCGATCAGCACCAGCACGGTACCGGCGATCTGTGCCGGCCCCATCGGTTCGTCGAGCAGCCATAGGCTCATCACGATGGTGGAAACAGGGCCCAGCATACCGACCTGCGCGGCAAGCGACGAACCCACGCGCTGCACCGCCAACATGATCGCCAGCACCGGCAGCACCGTACAGACAGTGGCATTGACCAGCGACAGCCACTGTACCGGCGCCGGTGCCTGCCACAGCAGTGGCAGCGGATGGGTCACCGCGAAATGCAGCAGCACCAGCACGCTGGCCACGCAGCTGGCATAGGCGGTCAGCCGCACTGCACCGATGCGCGCGACCACCTGCCCGCTGCCGAACAGGTACAGCGCGTAGCTGAGCGCACTGCCCAGCACCAGCAGGCTGCCGACGATGATCTGGCCGCCCTCGCGCTGCAGGTCATGCCCGAAGGCCAGCAGCACGCCGAGGTAACTCAGCACCAGCGCGCCGATCTGCCAGCGTCCCGGCCGCTGGCGCGCCAGCAGCACGTTGATCAGCAGTACCAGGGTCGGGTTCAAGTACAGGATCAGCCGCTCCAGGGTCACGCTGATGTACTGCAGGCCCTGGAAGTCGAGCAGGCTGGACAGGTAGTAGCCGGTGAAGCCCAGCCACAGCACGCGGGCGCGATCAGCCCAGGACAGCGGCTCGGCCCGGCGCGCGGCCCACAGCGCCATCAGCGCGAACAACGGCAGCGCCATCAGCATGCGCAGCGCCAGCAGCGTGGTGGCATCGACGCCATGACGCAGGCCCAGCTTGACGATGATGGCCTTGCCGGAGGCGGCGATGGCACCGATCGCGGCCAGGCCGATACCCCCCAGCGCGATGCGTGGGGAAGCGGTAGCGATACGGGAAGCGGGGCTGGACATCAGGACGACGGCGGGCCGCATGGAGCGGTCCGGAAACGCATGGGGGCGCCCAGTATCGCATGGGGGCGCCAGGTGCCCTGTAGAGCCGAGCCTGCGCTCGGCTGCACCATGTCTGCACGGAATGCAGCCGAGCATAGGCTCGGCTCTACAACTGCGGGCTCAGCGCATCAGCACCACTTCCTCGGCCGAGGTCGGGTGGATCGCCACAGTGTCGTCGAACTGGGCCTTGGTCGCGCCCATCTTCACCGCCACGGCAAAGCCCTGCAGGATCTCGTCGGCCGCTTCGCCCAGCAGGTGGATGCCCACCACGCGTTCTTCCGGGCCGGCACAGACCATCTTGAACAGGCTGCGCTGGGGGCCGTTGGCCAGCGCCTGCAGCATCGGGCGAAAGCGGCTGTGGTAGACGCTCACCTGGTCGAAACGCCGGCGCGCTTCCTCCTCGCTCATGCCCACCGCGCCCAGCGGCGGATGCGAGAACACCACGCTGGCCACGTTCTCGTAATCCATCTTCGACTGCGGGCGGCCCCCGAACAGCCGGTCCATCAGCCGCCGCGACGCGGCCACCGCCACCGGGGTCAGGCCGACCTTGCCGGCGATGTCGCCGACCGCATGCACGCTCGGCACACGGGTGGTCTGCCACTCGTCCACCTGCACCTGCTCGTGCTCGCCGATGTCGATGCCGAGCGCTTCCAGACCCAGGCCACGGCTGTTGCCGCGGCGGCCGGCAGCGAAGAACACCGCATCGAACACGCTGTCGAGCGGGCCATCATGGCCGAATGCACGTACGCGCTCACCATCGCGCTGCAGTTCGCGCAGGCGATAGCCGAAATGGATGCGCACGCCCTGCTGCTTCAGGTTCTCGGCCAGCTGATCGGTCAGCTCGTAGTCGAAGCGATCCAGCAGCCGCTGACCGCGCACCAGCAGGCTCACCCTGCTGCCCAGTGCCTGCAGCAGGCCAGCCAGCTCCACCGCGATGTAACCGCCACCGATGATCGCCACCTCGGCCGGTGCCGCGCGCAGATCGAAGAAATCATCGGAAACCAGGCCCAGTTCCGCACCGGGAATGTCCGGGCGCAGCGGGTGCGCGCCGGTGGCGATCAGGATGTGTTCGGCGCTGTAGCGCACGCCATCGCTGCAGGCCACGGTGTGCGCATCGAGCAGATGGCCGCGCGCCGGAATGCGCACCACGCCGGTTTCGTCCAGGCGCTTGTGGTAGCTGGTATGGATATTGCTGATGTAGGCCTGGCGATGTATCACCAGTTCCTTCCACGACAGCGCCGGGCGCGCTTGGACATCGAAGCCCATCGCACTGGCCAGGCCGATGCGCTCATGCAGGTCAGCTGCCAGCCACATGGCCTTCTTCGGCACGCAACCGACGTTGACGCAGGTCCCACCCAGTTCGCCCGGCTCCAGCAGCGCCACGCGCTTGCCGTGCTGCGCGGCGCGGATCGCACCGGCCAGGCCGGCGGAGCCGCCGCCGAGGACGATCAGGTCGTAGTCATAGGGTGCAGTGCTCATCGGAATCGCTCGGGTCGGTAGGGGGCAGGGTCGATCACCGGCGTACGGACGCAGACGAGATCGGCGATCAGCTGGCCGTTGCCGGCGCTCATGCTGATGCCGAGCATGCCATGCCCAGCTGCAAGCCAGACGTGAGGATGCGCGCCCTGCATCGATCAGCCCTGCCCGGCTCCACGCCGCATCGGTGGCCACTGGCGATAGGTCATTGCACGCCATAGCCATTCCACCGGACCAAAGCGGAAGCGCGCCAGCCACGCGTGCGAAACAGCCACCTGCGCTGCGAATACCAGCAGCGCGAACAGCAACTGCACGCTGCGCGGCATCCGCTCGAACCCGCCCAGGCCATAGTGGTAGAACAGCCAGGTACACAGCAACGACTGGGCCAGGTAGTGGGTCAATGCCATGCGCCCCACCGGCGCCAGCCATCCCAGCCGCGCGCGCCAACGCACGATCCACGCCAGGTAACCCAGGCACATCGGCAGCCCGCCGATCGTCACCAGTGCCATCGCTGCGGTCACCGGCAGGTCGTAGGCGCCCGGTGCCAGATACGGCTTCCAGGCAACGCCGAGCAGCGTGACCGCCAGGCCCAGCGGCAGCGCCACCCAACGCAACAGCACGTACAGCCGTGGGAAGCGCTCGGGTGATACCAGTGCACCGCTGCTGGCGAACCAGCTGCCGATCAGGAACATGCCCAGCACTTCCGGACCGGTAATCAGCAGCGCGCCCATCGACGATCCGAACTCGTGCAGGCGCTGCGCGGTGGCCTGCATCCAGCTGCCGTGCCCGTACACCAGGCGCTGCTGCGCGATGGCCTGCTGTGCTTCGGCAAGCATCTTCTGCATGTCTTCGGCCGAAGCCATCGACACCATCGCACCCACCAGCAACATCATCGCTACACCGCCGAGGTAGACGATCACGCCCATCCACGGCAGCCAGCTGCGCGGCGCCTCGCGGCAGGCCAGCAACGGCAACGAGACCAGTGCATACATCACCAGGATGTCGCCGGACCAGACCAGCAGTGCATGGCACAGGCCGATCAGCAGCAGGCCGGCGCTGCGGCGCAGGTAGAACGGGGTGAAGTCGCGCCCGGCCACCTCGGCGCGTTGCGCCATCACCGCAAAGCCGGCACCGAACAGCAGCGAGAACAGGGTGAAGAACTTGCCCTGCACGAACACATAGACGAAGGCGTCGGCCCAGTAATCGATGCCCCGCCAGTGCACGTCAATGCCGGTGAAGGCCAGGTCCAGCGGACCGCTGAAGGCCTCGATGTTCATCAGCAGGATGCCCAGCAGCGCGGCACCACGCAGCACGTCCAGCACGGCGATGCGTTCGCCGGAAGCCACCGGCTGCAGGGAAGGAGAGACAGCGTTCACGGGGCGTCCGTCAGGCAGGTCCGCCATTATGCCGCCGGCCCGCGCGCCATGGATGGCCGCGCCATGTTCCAGAAACGCAACGGCCCGCCGAAGCGGGCCGTCGCATCCATCACGATCGCGCTGCGATCAGTGCTGGTGACCACCGTCGCCGTGGACGTGGCCGTGGTCGAGCTCTTCCTTGCCGGCTTCGCGCACATCGACGATTTCCACGTCGAAGTGCAGGTCCTTGCCGGCCATCGGGTGGTTCAGGTCGACGTCCACGACGCTCATGCCGACCTTCTGCACGGTCACCGCACGCGGGCCGAAGTTGGTCTGCAGCACCACCTGCTGGCCCGGGGCCAGCTTGGTGTTGCCGAAGTGCTTCTTCGGCACGCGCTGGGACAGGCCCTCGCGGCGCTCGCCGTAGGCATCGGCCGCCTTGACGTCGACGCTGAAGGTCGCGCCGGCTTCCTTGTCCATCATGGCGTTTTCCAGGCCCGGGATGATATTGCCATGGCCGATCAGGATCGCCAGCGGCTCGCCGCGGTCCTTGGACGATTCAATCGGCTCCTGGCCGACTTCGGAAACGGTGTAGTGGAAGCGGACAACGCGGTCTTTTTCGATCTTCATGCGCAACTCTGTCTGGATCTGCCGGAGGCAGGCGGGTTGGGGCGGGTTGTCGCCCGACGGGGACGCCGCCATCATGACGGCCATTCCAAGGTGGCGCATTATCCGGAGATCATGCACATCACGCCAGTTTCGTCCGGCCCGCGCCGGTTTCTCGCCCCGGCCCTGCTGCTGGCCCTGCCCGTGTTGATGACCGCCTGTGGCGGCGGCAAGGCCACCCGCCCGGCGCCGCCCCCGCCGACGGCGAACTGGCCGAAGACCGTGCCGGACAACCCCGAGGCCGCCAACTCGGTGCTGATGCGGGCCATCAGCCTGGTCGGCACGCCCTACCGCTATGGCGGCAACACCCCGGACTCGGGCTTCGACTGCAGCGGGCTGGTCGCCTATGTCTATCGCGAGATGCTGGACCTGCGGCTGCCGCGCACCTCGCGCGACCTGGCGGCGGTACAGGGCCCCAGGATCGATCCGCAACGCCTGGCCACCGGCGACCTGGTGTTCTTCGGCAGCCGCGGCAGCGTCACCCACGTGGGCATCTATGTAGGTGAAGGGCGTTTTGTGCACGCGCCGAGTACCGGCGGTACGGTTCGCCTGGACTCGCTCAGTGGCCCCTACTGGAAAGACCACTACACGGGCGCGAAACGTGTCCTTCGCTAAGCTGAACAGGCGATATGTCTAAAAATGTGACATGCGTCACTATATAAATAACGATTTTATAACGGAATTTTTAACTTATCCGCGCTTTTACAGGGCATGATGCCCCATCGTTTTTTTCCTGTGACCGACGCGTGACGACTGACGACCTGAAAAGCGAAGGCCAGACTTCCGTATCTTCACGTAGTGCCCGCCCGCTGTTGCTTGGCCTGGCACTGTGCCTGACCAGCCTTCCGGCCTGGTCGCAGACTGCTCCAAACCGTTCCGATGTGACCCCGGCCCCGGTGGCCGAGAGCACCGCCCGACCGGCCGCCAAGGCCGAGGCTGCCGCTCCGCAGCGCAGCCGAGTCGATGCCGCCGCCAGTGCCACGCTGGCCGCCCTGCTGCCGCACCTGGCCGCCAACGACACCATTCCGCTGATGGATCGCTCGGCCGTGGTGGCCGGTGACCTCAGCCGCCTGCTCGCCAACTACGACACCAGCAGCGCCGCCAATGGCAGCGTCGTCGGCACCGCCGCCGACAACGGCAAGGTGCAGTCGCTGCTGCGCCGCGCGATGACCCTGCTGGGCACCCCGTACCGTTGGGGTGGCAGCAACCCGGACAGCGGTTTCGACTGCAGCGGCCTGGTCGGCTATGTGTTCCGTTCGGCGCTGGGCATCGAGTTGCCGCGCGTCTCGCGCGAGATGGCGCACGATGACAACGCCGAACTGATCAACGACCGCACCGCGCTGGCGGCGGGCGACCTGGTCTTCTTCGGCCGCAAGGGCCGCGTCGACCACGTCGGCATCTATGTCGGCGACGGCCGCTTCCTGCACGCCCCCAGCTCGGGCAAGGATGTGCGCGTGGACACCCTGCTCAGTGGCTACTGGGGCAACAAGTTCATGCAGGCCCGCCGGGTGGATCTCTGACCCCTGGCGCTACAGCGCCGCCTGATGCAAGAAGCCGCTGCCCTGCAGCGGCTTTTTTGTTGGGCCCGTAATGGTGGGTGGCTGCCGACCTTGGTCGCCACCGGCTCCATCCATGCATGGTGTAGATCAAGCGGAGACCGCCTTGGCCGACACCGCCTCGGCCATCCCCCAAACAAAAGGCCCGCCGGTCAGGGCGGGCCTTTCAATTCAGCACACCACCTCAGGCGCGTGGTGGTGTCGGGTCGGGATCATCCACGCCCACGTTGCTGGACGGGTTGTCGTACACCGCCTGATCAAGCAGCCCGGTCTCCTTGGCCACGATCACCGGTACCAGCATCTGGCCCGTCACGTTCGTCATCGTGCGCATCATGTCCAGGATGCGATCAATGGCATACAGGTAGCCGATGGTCTCCAGCGGCAGGTTGGCCGCACTCAGCACCACCGTGGCCATGATCACCGCAGTACCCGGCACGCCGGCGGTACCGAAGCTGCCCAGCACCGAGGCGATCAGCACCACCACATACTGCTCCGGAGTCAGCGGCACACCGCTGTACTGCGCGATGAACACCGCGCACAGCGCCGGGTAGATCGCGCCGCAGCCGTCCATCTTGATGCTGGCGCCCAGCGGCACCGCAAACGAACCGTAATCCTTGTTCACGCCCAGGTTGTGGGTGATCGAACGCAGTGCCACCGGCATCGCCGCGAAGCTGGAAGAGCTGACGAACGCAACCTGCATGCCCGGCGCCGCACCACGGAAGAACTTCAGCGGGTTCAGTCCGTGCGCCAGCAGCAGTGCGCTGTAGACCACCACGATGTGCAGGGCGCAGGCCACGTACAGCGCCAGCACGAAATGCCCCAGCGGCAGCAGCTTCTCGAACCCGTAGCTGCCGACCAGACCGGCGATCAGGCCAAAGGTGCCGATCGGGGTGACTTCCAGCACGAAGCGGGTCACCTGGATCATGATGTCGCTCATCTGGCCGACCAGCTTGCGCGCCTCGGTCACCTTCTCGCCGAGCTTGACGATGGCGAAGCCGACCAGGCCAGCGAAGAAGATGACCGGCAGGATCGAGCCACGGCCGGCGGCCAGCACGGTTTCGCCGGCCGCGTTGACCTTGGTGCCGATACCGGACAGCGCATAGAAGACATTGGCCGGTACCACGTCCAGCAGCACCTGCACCACGCTGGGCACTTCGCGCGGCACGTAATTGCTGGCCATCGTCAGCTGCAGGCCACCGGCGCCGGGCTGCAGCACGGTGCCCACGCCCAGGCCGACGCACACCGCCAAAGCAGCAGTGATCACGAACCACAGGAAGGTGCGGCCACTGAGCGCGGCAACCGACTTCTGGCCGTGCAGCGACGAGATCGCATTGATCACCGCGAAGAACACCAGCGGCACGGCGATCATCTTGATCAGGGTGACGTACAGCTCGCCAAGCGGGCCGAACCACGTTTCCGCGGCCGGGCCGAGCGCCCAGCCGGCCAGCGCGCCGAGCACGAAGCCACCGACCACGCGCTGCCAGAATGGAATCCGCAGCCAGGCAGAGACCAGCTTCATAGGCAATCCAGAGGGAAGGAAGGGATGCTGGCACGATAGCCCATCAACGGCTGGGGAACGACCGCCCGACCGGCAAATCAGTGTGTCATCGGCGTGCCTTGCGAGGGCGGGCATAATGAACGTCCCGTTACAGTTTGTGAGATCCCAGCGTCCATGCGCCGTTCCGTCTCCCTGTTGGCCGCCTGCGCCACCACCCTGCTGCTGGGCGCCTGCGCCAGCACCACCCCTGCCTCTGCCCCGGCCGGCCTGAAGGTCGCCGTCAATCCCGTCGCCCACCCGGCCGGCGAAACCCCGCAGTGGTGGTACCGCAGCGGCGCTGCCCAGGCCGCCGCCAACGGCGCGATGTCCGGCAAGGCCAAGAACGTCATCCTGTTCCTCGGCGACGGCATGAGCCTGACCACCGTGGCCGCCTCGCGCATCTACGAGGGCCAGCGCAAGGGGGGCTCCGGTGAAGAGAACCTGCTGTCCTGGGAGCGCTTCCCGGCCACGGCGTTCAGCAAGACCTACAACACCGATTCGCAGACCCCGGATTCGGCCGGCACCATGACCGCCATCACCACCGGTGTGAAGACCCACATGGGTGCGATCGGCGTCAGCGCCGGCAGCCGCACCGACTGTGCCGACAGCCTGTCCAAGGGCCTGCTGACCTGGCTTCAGCTGGCCGACAGCGCCGGCCTGGCCACCGGCGTGGTGTCCACCGCGCGCCTGACCCATGCCACCCCGGCCGCGACCTACGCGCACTCGCCCGAGCGCAACTGGGAAAACGATACCGACCTGACTGAAGCGGCGAAGGCGGCCGGCTGCAAGGACATCGCCCAGCAGCTGCTGTCGACTTCGCGCTACGGCCGCGGCCCGCTGGTCGCCCTCGGCGGCGGGCGCGGGGAATTCACCACCGTGGAAGAGCGCGACCCGGAGTACGACGACAAGGCCGGCCAGCGATTGGATGGGCGCAGCCTGGTGCAGGAATGGCAGCAGGCCCATCCGCACGGCGCCTACGTGTGGAACAGCAAGCAGCTGGCCGCCGCCGCCAACGCACCGGCGATCCTCGGCCTGTTTGAACCGGACCACATGCGCTACGAGTACGAGCGCCCGCAGGATCCGGGCGGTGAGCCGAGCCTGGCCGAACTGACCGCAGCGGCGATCAAGAATCTGTCGAGGCACCCGGAAGGCTACGTGCTGATGATCGAAGGCGCACGCATCGATCACGCCAACCACAGCGGCAACGCCTACCGTGCGCTGACCGAAACCGTGGCGCTGTCCGATGCGGTGCGCGTGGCCAGCGAGCTGACCTCGGCCGACGACACCCTGATCATCGTTACCGCCGACCACTCGCACACGCTGAACTTCGTCGGCTACCCGGCGCGCGGCAACCCGATCCTGGGCAAGGTGAAGGACAAGGGCGGCGAAGATGGCGCCGGCAAGCTGGACTACGCACTGGACGGCACCGGCCAGCCGTACACCACGCTGAGCTACGCCAATGGCCCGGGCCACACCGGCAGCAGCAACCAGCAGCCGGCCGGCCCGAAGCGCTATCCGCACAACCCGAGCAGCTTCGAACCGGCCAACGGCCGCCCGAACCTGCGCGAGGTCGACACCGAGCATCCGGACTACATGCAGGAAGCGCTGGTGCCGATGAAGTCCGAATCGCACGGTGGCGAGGACGTCGGCATCTGGGCACGCGGCCCGGGCAGCAAGGCGATTCGCGGCACGCTGGAACAGAACGCGATCTATCACATGATCGTGCAGGCCACCCCGGCCCTGCGCGAGCGCCTGTGCCAGGCCGGCACCTGCGATGACAAGGGCGTGCCGGTGCAGCTGCCGGCACCGACCGCGTTCGAGCGCAAGGCCGAGGCCCAGTGATCGCACGTCAGGCCCGCCCTGATTCTGCCAGCGGCCGCTTCGCGCGGTCGCTGGCCCTGCTTGGCATGCTGGTCAGCGCCACTGCAGCGGCACAGGCACCGGCATGCAAGCTGCTGACCGACGAACACGGGTTGTGGCCGCTGCCCAACTGCGAGGTGATCGATCACCGGCCGAAGATCAGTGCCGACACGCTGAAGGCCCTGAATTACGACGACCACGGCCTGGCAGTGGTGTACGCCGACCAGGGTTTCCACTACGTCGACCGCAAGGGCCGCAGCCTGCCGGTGCTGACCTGGGACAACGGCCCGGAAACGCCGCAGGAAGGCCTGCTGCGCGCCCGCGTAGGCAACCGCGTGGGTTACTTCGACCTGACGTTCCGCCAGGTGGTACCCGGCACGTTCGATTTCGCATGGCCGTTCCAGGACGGCGTCGCCGAGGTCTGCAATGGTTGCCGTCGTGGTACGCCGGATGCCGATGGCCACACGCCGATGGAAGGCGGAGAGTGGTTCCGCATCGACCGTTCGGGCCGTCGGGTGAAGTAGGGTTTTCGGCAGGGCTGCGCCCTGCACCTGCAGACGCAACGGCAACGGCAACGGCCGGAAGCAACAGCAACAGCGTGCATTCCGTGGGATGGCGGGGCACTGTGGGTGTGCGGGGACGGCGCGAGTACGTCCATGTAGCCTTGGTCGCCGCTTGCACGTGTGCGCAGTCCTGCGCACACGAGCAAGCGGCGACCGAGCTTACATGGGTGAGGGCGCTTTGCTTGCGAAGCACTGCTTCGCAAGCGCCCGAACGCACAGCCGCCAGCGGCTGGGCCGGGCCCCGGAGGGGGACTTGCAGCGTCCCCCGCAACCGGACCCACCCCGCCATCCCTCAGCAGACCAGCTGTTGCTGTTGCTCTGGCTCGTAGCAGGTGCAGGGCGCAGCCCTGCCAAGCAAACCCCACCCTATACTTGCCGCCGTGACCGCCTTCCCTGCCCTCGTTCCGCTGGATGCGCCGCTGCTGGTGGGTTACAGCGGCGGTGTCGACTCGACCGTGCTGCTGCACTGGCTGTGGCGCTGTGCACAGGCCTCCGGCACGGCACTGCGTGCGGTGCACGTGCACCACGGTCTGCAACCCGATGCGGACGCCTGGGCGCTGCATTGCCGGCATCAATGCGCCGCGCTGGGCATCGAACTGGCCGTGCATCGCGTGCAGGTCGACAACCGTGCGGGCCTCGGCCTTGAAGGCGCGGCGCGGCAGGCGCGACGCGCCGCGTTCGCGGCCGAGTTGCGCGAGGGCGAAACGCTGGCACTTGCGCAGCACCAGGACGACCAGGCCGAGACCTTCCTGCTGCGCGCGCTGCGCGGTTCAGGCGTCGACGGCCTTGCAGCGATGTCTGCACACAGCCATCTTGGCGAACATCCCCTGTGGCGACCACTGCTGTCGACGTCGCGCGACGCGCTGCTCCACTACGCCCGGGAGCACGCGCTTCAATGGATTGAAGACCCCAGCAACGCGGAAGACCACGCCGATCGCAACTTCCTGCGCCTGCAGGTGTTGCCGTTGCTGCGCCAGCGCTGGCCGCACGCGGCGTCGGCATTGGCCGGCAGCGCGACGCATTGCCGGCAGACCCGCGAACTGCTGGACGAGGAAGACGCCGAGCTGATCGCGCATCTGGAAGTGGCACCGCGCGTGCTGTCGCTGCAGCTGCTACGCCAGGTGTCGCCGGGCCGCGCCGCGCGCGTGCTGCGTGCCTGGGTGCTGGGCCATGCTGCAGCACCGTTGCCGGCCACGGTGCTGAAACAGGCGCTGGACGAACTGCTGCCGGCCGGCAACGATCGCCAGGCGCGTGTGCGCTGGCACGATCACGCGATCCAGCAATGGCGCGACCACGCCTACCTGCTGCCAGCCCGGCTACCTGCGCTCCCCCCCGCGTGGCAGGCCGAATGGGACGGACGCGCGCCATTGGCGCTGCCCGATGGCGGACAACTGCGCCTGCAGGGCGCCCCGGCCTTCGAACGCCCATTGCAGGTACGTGCGCGCGCGGGCGGTGAGCGCATCCTGCTACCCGGTCGCCAGCATTCGCACGCGCTGAAGGACTGCCTGCAACGTGAGCGTCTTGCCCCGTGGCGCCGCGCGCAGCTGCCGTTGATCTTCGATGGCCCGCAGTTGCTGGCCGCCGCCGACGTGGTCATCGCCGCGCCCCTGCAGGCCTGGTTGCAGACGAACGGGGCACAGCTGCGTTGGCGTCCCGGCGGCTGGTGAATTGACCCCCGCGCGCAGCCCGTCCACACTTGCCGCATGGCCAAGAAGTCCCCCGAAAACGCCTCCCCGGTCGCCCAGTTCGAGCAGTCGCTTGAATCGCTGGAACAGCTGGTGGAGCAGATGGAAACCGGCGAGCTGAGCCTGGAAGCCTCGCTCAGTGCTTACGAACGTGGCGTCGGTCTGTATCGCCAGTGCCAGCAAGCGCTGGAACAGGCCGAACTGCGCGTGCGCCTGCTCAGCGATCCGGCGCAGCCGGAAGCATCCGAGCCGTTCGATCCGCCCAGCCATGATGGCTGAGGTTCTGTTCGCGCGCTGGCGCGACCGCATCGAGAGCCAGCTCGACGCCGCCCTGCCCTCGCCCGCCGAGGCCCCGCAACGCCTGCACCAGGCCATGCGCTACTCGGTGCTGGGTGGCGGCAAGCGCATGCGGCCGCTGCTGGTGTACGCCAGTGGCCACCTGTTCGGCGCGCAGCCGGAACAGCTGGACGCGGCGGCGATGTCCGTCGAGCTCATCCACGCCTATTCGCTGGTGCATGACGACCTGCCGGCGATGGACGACGATGCCCTGCGCCGCGGCAAGCCGACCACCCACATCGCCTTCGACGAAGCTACCGCCATCCTCGCCGGTGACGCCCTGCAGACCCGTGCCTTTGGCCTGCTGGCCGATGCGCCGCTGACGGCCACGCTGCGCGTGGCCTGCCTGCAGACCCTGGCCCACGCGTCCGGTGCCTCCGGCATGTGCGGCGGCCAGGCGCTGGACATCGATGCCACCGGCCAGCAACAGACCCTGGCGGCACTGACCCGCATGCATGCACTGAAGACCGGCGCACTGATCCGCGCGGCGGTGCGCATGGGTGCGCTGTGCGGCCAGGCCCACGAACCGCAGCTGGCCCAGCTCGACAGTTTCGCCGATGCACTCGGCCTGGCCTTCCAGGTCCGCGATGACATCCTGGATGTGGAAGCCAGTTCTGAACAACTGGGCAAGACCGCCGGCAAGGACCAGGCACAGGAAAAGAGCACCTTCCCGGCGCTGCTGGGCATGGACGGCGCCAAAGCACAGCTGCGCGAACTGGCAGCGCGCATGCAGGCAACCCTGGCCGGCCATGGCGAGGAAGCCGATCCGCTGCGCGCGCTGGCAACGCTGGCGGTGGAGCGCAATCACTGATTGCTGGCGGCGACGCTGCCGCACTGCGCTCACCGCGCTTGGCCCGGCAGGAGCGCCAAACAACAACGCCCGGCAATGCCGGGCGTTGCATGTATCCGCGTGCGGACGAACTTACTTGATCAGGCGCAGCGCGAACGGGTAGCGGTACGCCTCGCCGTTGTTGGCCTTGACGGCGGCAATGATGCAGAACACCAGGCTGACCAGACCAACGATCGGCATCAGGATCGCGCCGATGACGACGATGGTCAGGATCATGCAGATGACCATGGCGATGGCCACGGTGATCTGGAAGTTCAGCGCTTCCTTGGCCTGGTCGGTCACAAAGGCCTTGCCCGCATCATCCTTGTTGATCAACCAGATGATCAGCGCGCCGATGAAGCCGGTGAAGATGCCCAGCAGGTGCGCAGCCAGCGCCATCGTGCGCTGGTCGGCCGGGGCCTCGGTGGTCGCCGGCGGCGGCGGGACGTTATCGAATTCGCTCACGACAAAACTCCTTTTCATTGGGTGGTCTTGACCCACCAGCACCAAGCTGGCTGCGTCAGGCGGGCATAGCTTACGCCATCGACGCCATCAATCATTACCGGCAATGGTCATCCGCCCCACCAGGATCGAGCCGGTGCGGATGTGCGAGCGCGGGTCAACATCACTGCCCACCGCTTCGATGCTGCTGAACATCTCGCGCAGGTTGCCGGCGATGGTGATGCCATCCACCGGATACTGGATCTCGCCATTCTCGACCCGGAAGCCACCGGCGCCCCGCGAATAGTCGCCGGTCACCCCGTTGACGCCCTGCCCCATCAGCTCGGTCACCAGCAGGCCATTGCCCATCTGCCGGGCGATGTCCTGCAGCGCGCCAGCATTGGCGGCCAACTGCAGGTTGTGCACGCCACCGGCATTGGCGGTGGTCTGCAGGCCCAGCTTGCGTGCCGAGTAGCTGCCCAGCACGTAGCGCTGCAGGACGCCGTCACGGACCAGCGCCGAAGCTCGGGTGGCCACGCCATCGCCATCGAAGGCGGCCGAACGCAGGCCACGGCGCAGGTGAGGCAGTTCCTCGATCTGCATCCAGCCGGGGAACAACTGCAGGCCGACGCTGTCCAGCAGGAAGCTGGCCTGGCGGTACAGGGCACCGCCGGACACCGCCGACAACAGGTGGCCGACCAGGCTGCGCGCCACTTCCGGGGCGAACAACACCGGCATGCTGCCGGTGGCCATCGAGCGAGGCTGCAGGCGGGCGACGGTGCGCTCGGCAGCACGACGACCGACCAGGCCCACCTCCTCCAGATCCTCGCGGGCCAGCGCACTGGTGTACCAGCCATCGCGCTGCATGCCATCGCCCTGGCCGGCAATCAGCGCACAGCCCACCGAATGATGGGTGCCGCGCTCACGGCCGATGAAACCATGCGAATTGGCATAGACCGACAGGCTCTGCATGCTTGACACCGAAGCGCCGTCGGAATTGCGGATCTGCGCATCGGCCTCGCGGCCTGCGTTCTCACAGGCCAGGGCCAGGTCCACCGCCTCGTCGGCCTGCAGCGCCCACGGGTGCCAGGCATCCAGATCCGGGAAGTCGGTGGCCATCAACGCGGCCTCGGCCAAGCCGGCAGCCGGGTCATCTTCGGTATGCCGGGCGATCGCACAGGCCTGTTCGACCGTGGCGGCAAGGCTGGCCTCGTTCAGGTCGCCAGTGCTGGCACTGCCCTTGCGTTGCCCGAAATAGACGGTGACGGCGATACCGCGGTCACGGGTGGACTGCACGGTCTCAACCTCGCCAAGGCGGACATTGACCTCCAGGCCACGATCCTCGCTGCAGCTGACCTCGGCCTGGCTGGCGCCCAGCGCGCGGGCACGGTCGAGCAGCTGCTGGGAGAGGTCGGCCAGCCGTTCCAGCCGGGCCGCGCTGTCGTCGCCGACGGCCACTTCAGGGGCGATCACGTTCAATGCTTTATCCTGTACGGGTTGGGCCCGGCATCACGCCGGGCGACTTTTTTGAAATCAGGTATGGACGATGCGCGGACGCGACGAAGAAACCGGTGAATTCCACGACAAGAGCCGCAGCCAGAGCCGGCGCGACGCGCTCGACGTCCTGGCCCTGGGCGAGAAGCTGGTGTCGTTGACCCCGGCCCAGCTGGCGCGCCTGCCGATCCCGGAAGACCTGCTGCCGCATATCGCCGAGTGCAAGCGCATCACCGCCCACATCGCCCACAAGCGCCAGCTGGCGTTCCTGGCCAAGCACATGCGGCGCGAAGAAGAGGCCACGCTGGATGCGATCCGCGACGCGCTGGACGCCAACAGCGAGACCGGCCGCCGCGAAGTGGCAATGATGCATCGCGTTGAGGACTGGCGCGACCGCCTGCTGGCCGAGGGTGACAAGGCACTGGCGGCCCTTCTCGACGATTATCCGCAGGCCGATCGCCAGCAGCTGCGCACGCTGGTGCGCAACGCGCAGGCCGAAAAGGCCAGGAACAAGCCGCCGCGCGCCTACCGTGAGATTTTCCAGGTGCTGCGCGGCCTGATGCTGCCGGCCGCGCTTGGCCTGAAGACGGCGGGCGACGAAGACGCCGGCCACGTCGAGACCGACGAAGCCGACGAGGACTGAGTCCGCGCCGGTCGGGGCGGTGGCGCTGGCCATCGCCCGGCTCAGGCCTGGGTACCGCCGACGGTGATGCCCTCGATCAGCAGCGAGGGCTGGCCGACACCCACGGGCACGCTCTGCCCGTCCTTGCCGCAGACGCCCACGCCCTCGTCCAAGGCCAGGTCATTGCCGACCATGCGCACCTTCTGCATGGTTTCCGGACCGTTCCCGATCAGGGTCGCGCCCTTCACCGGCGTGGTGACGCGGCCATCCTCGATCAGGTAGGCCTCGGTCGCCGAGAACACGTACTTGCCGCTGGTGATGTCGACCTGGCCGCCGCCGAAGTTGACCGCGTACAGGCCCTTCTTCACCGAACGGATCATCTCCTGCGGGTCGTGCTGGCCGGCACGCATGTAGGTGTTGGTCATGCGCGGCATGGTCATGTGCGCGAATGATTCGCGGCGGCCATTGCCGGTAGGCGCCACGCCCATCAGGCGCGCATTGAGGCTGTCCTGCATGTAGCCGACCAGGATGCCGTCCTCGATCAGCGTGGTGCACTGGCTGGGATGGCCCTCGTCGTCGATGTTCAACGAACCGCGGCGTCCGTCCAGCGTGCCGTCATCGACGATGGTCACGCCCGGGGCGGCAACGCGCTCACCGATGCGGCCCGCGTAGACGCTGGTGCCCTTGCGGTTGAAGTCGCCTTCCAACCCGTGGCCAACCGCTTCATGCAGCAGCACGCCCGGCCAGCCCGGACCGAGCACCACCGGCATCACCCCGGCCGGAGCCGGAACGGCGTCCAGGTTCACCAGCGCCTGGCGCAGCGCCTCGCGGGCGAAGGCCTCGGGGCGCCCGCCCGCAAACAGTTCTTCATACCCGTAGCGGCCACCGCCGCCTGCATAGCCGGACTCGCGGCGACCGTGGTGCTCGACGATCACCTGTACGTTCAGGCGCACCAGCGGCCGCACATCAGCACCCAGCACACCGTCGCTGCGTGCGATCAGCACCGTGTCGACGCCGCCGGACAGGCTCACCATCACCTGCTTCACGCGCGGGTCGGCGGCACGCAGGTAGCCATCCAGGCGCTTGAGCACCTCGACCTTGGCCTCGTTGCCGATACCATCGATCGGGTCCAGCGCCGGGTACAGCGCGCGCGCGTTGCCACGCAGCAGCGATCGCCCGGATTGGGCACCGCCTTCGCGTGAGATCGCACGTGCCGACTGCGCCGCCGCCAGCAGCGCGTCGGCGTGGATGTCATCGGAATAGGCGAAGCCGGTCTTTTCGCCGGAAATTGCCCGTACGCCCACGCCCTGTTCGATGGAATGGGCGCCATCCTTGACGATGCCGTCTTCCACGCTCCAGCTCTCGCGGCGGGCATGCTGGAAGTAAAGATCACCGAAGTCCACACCGGGGCCAAGCAACTGGCCGAAGGTGCGCTCCAGGCCAGCGGTATCCAGGCCGCCGGGGCGCAGCAGGCGGTCTTGGGCAAGCGTCAGGGCGATGTCAGTCATGGTTCTCGATCTGGGGATGCGGGGGCGCTCAGGCAAGCCCCGTGAACAGGAAGGCCGCGCTCACCGCGGGCGCGGCAGGCCGGTGACGGTCGGTGGAATGGCCGGCGCCGGTGCCGGCGCGGGTGGTGGAGCCTTGTCGCGGCTGCGTTCGATCACTTCCACCTTGGGCTCCTTCCATGGACCGGTCACCTTGTAGGTACGGGCGCCAATCTCGCCCAACGGCTTGGACAATACCGCATTGGTGGCCGCGCCCAACGCCGCTCCCACCGGGCCACCGGCCACTGCCCCCACCACGGTCAGCAGATTGCCGGCACGCGGGTTGACGTCGATGGTCTGGTCGAACTGCTGGTTGCGCAGGTCGGCCTGGCCGCGGATGGTGATGTTGGCTGCCGGGCCTTCGATCAGCACCTTGTCGGTGCGCGCCATGCCCTGGCCGAACTGCATGCTGCCGTCGATCTGGTTGAACGCGAAGCCCTTGGAGAAGAAGTCGCGGAAGTCGAACATCAGGCGCCGCGGCAGCTGGGTCACGCTGAGCAGGCCCAGCACGCGGCCAGCACCCGGCTCCAGCTCCAGCAGCTGGCCGTTGCGTGCGTGCAGGTCCAGGCGGCCCTGCAGGTTGCCCAGCTGGAAGTCCGACGGCCCCCCGCTCCAGGTGGCCTGCAGCTGGGCCTGGCCGGAGCCACCACGCAGCTGGCCGCCGTAGTCCAGGTTCTGCATCAGTCCGCCCAGATCCTCGCTGCGCACCTGGGCGGTCAGCTCGGTGCGGGCTCCGCCGGCACGGCCCAGCCAGCGACCGTTGATGTCGATCTCCTGGTCCGGCGCGCGGAAGCGCAGCTCGTCCACGTTCAGGCCATTGGCCAACGGTCGTGTGCGCAGCACCGCCTGGCCCAGCACCACCTTGCCGAACTTGAGGTCGGCGATGTCCAGCGCGAACGGCGGCAGCTTGGCCGGGTCCATATCGTTGGCGCCGGCCTGGACCCGGGCCGGTGCGGCCGGTGCATCCAGAGCTGCCGGCAGCGATTGCCAGTGCACACGGTCGAGCTGGCCGCTGATGGTGCCGCCGTCAGCATTGGGGACAGTCAGGCGCCCGGCCAGCGACGGGCCCGCCAGGCGCACGTCCAGCGCCTGCGCGCCCGGATGCAGCTGCAACCGGGTCTGCTCGAAAACGCCACCGATCAGCTTCAATTGACCGACCTGCACGTCCACCGCACGCAGCGGCATCGTGTTGTCATCGCTGCCGCCCCGCGCCAGGCCGATCCACTCCAATGCGTCCAAGGTCGGGCTGCGGCCGTTGACGGTCAATCCGCTGGGCGGCGGCTCGCGATCGACATGGTCGCTGCCCAGCGTCACCTGCACGCCGGTCTGGTTGTTGTGGCTGCGCGCGGCCAGCGCCAGGCGCTGGCCGAACGCCACATCGATGCGGCCGGCACCCATCGGCAGCTGTGCGGCCACGGTGGTCGCCAGCGGCTCGGCAGCCGGTTTGTCCAGCGGCGCCGGCAGATCCAGCCGTGTGCCGACCAGATCGGAGCTCAAGCGCAGCTCGCTGGGCGGCGCAGGAGCACCTGGCGCCACCTTGGGCAGGTTGACCGCGATGGTCCACGGCGAGGTCCCGGTGATGTAGGGCTTGAGCCAGGCCATCTCCGGTGCGCGGTCGATCAGCACGCCGGCGTCAAGCGTGGCCGACAGCTTCGATTCGAAGGCCAGTCTGCTGTCGTGCACGTAGCCACCAGCACGCAGGCTCAGGCGGCCGTCCTGGCCGAGGTGGCGCACCGACAGTTCCTCGGCATCGAAACCGCCATTGCTGTAGCGCGCCTGCCCGTGCATGTTGTCGAAGGCGAGCTGGAAACGCTTGTCGACCAGCTTCACGCCGGCCAGGTCAACCGTCCCCTGCAGATGGCCACCGCCTTCATCGTGGTGCAGCGGTTGCAGCAGATCGAAGGTCACATGCGCCGGGCCCGCTGCGGTGAGGTTGTCCAGGGTATCGCCATAGTCCTTGTGCAGCGGGCTCTGCCGCAGCATGGCCAGCAGTCTGCCGGCCTCGCTCTGTGCATCGGCGCGCACGTACAGCGGCTGCTGCCCGAAATCCTGGATGCCCGCCTCGAACTTCTGCACCGCCACGCCGGCCAGGTCGCCGCGCCCATGCATGTCGAAGCCGGGGCCGATGAAGGCGATATCGGCATCGACCTGGCTCATCAGCGGCCAATCATGCTGGAAGCGGATGTCGCCATTGGTGATGTGGCCGGTGGCCTCGAAGCGGCCATCGTTGTCGTCGAACGGCCAGTCGTCCAGGTCACCGGTGACCAGGCCGACGCCGCCACGTACCTGGCCGCCGGCCAGTGCCATGTCCAGCCAGTCGGTGGCGCCCTTGCTCATCTTGGAGTGGATCCAGAAGCGCTTGGCCGCCGTCATCGGCACGTCGTCCAGCTTGGCGGCCAGCTGCAGCCACGGCCGCGTACCGTCGCCCTGGAACCACACACCGCCGCGCACGTCGGCCGCATAGTCGGTACCTTCCACACGCATCGCCGGCGTCCCGATCCGCCAACCACCGCCCTCGTCGCGCCAGCCCACGATCTGCCCGGCCAGCTGCAGGTCGTGGCGCACGCCGAAGCCGGTGGGCCAGTCGAACTGCAGCTGCCGTTGCGGCTGCAGCTGCAGGCTGAAGCCGTTGGCATCGCCTTCGAAACGCCCGCCAAGGCCGCGCAGCCCCGGTGAATTGCCGACGCTTGCAAAGCCCAGCGACTGCAGTTCACCCTGCGCCCACAATGGGCCATCGCGTTCGCCGGCCAGCTGCAACGCGCGCACGTCCAGCTGCGGCCTGGACAGGAACAGCCAGCGACGCAGGCCCGGCTCAAGGCGATCGCTCAGAGCCAGCGCACGCAGCGCGATGCCGGCCTGCACTTCACCGGAACGCACCCGCAGCTGTTTGCCGACCTGCAGCTGCAGGCCATCGAGGCGCTGCTCGCCGTCTTCATTCTTCAGCCGCAGGCGCGGTACCTGCAGCGCCCAGCCCTCGGCCTGGCGCTGCCAGCGCAGGCGGGCCTGCAGTCGCTGCAGCTGCAGCTGCGGCGCCGCCATGCCGGGTATCGGTGCGCCATCGATGCGCACGTCGCGCAGGTCCGAATCCGTGGTCACCGCCACCGGCACGAAATCGCGCAGGGTCAACCACAGGTTGAGTTCGCCCTTGCCCTCGCGCAGGCGCACACCGCCGGCCGCCAACAGCGGAGACCAGGCATGGAAATCGACCGGATCGGCGCCCAGCCAGGCCTCGCCGTTGCCACGCGTGCGGTCCACATCCAGCACCGCAGTCAATGGCAGCGCTTCGGCCTGGGCCCAGGCGCGCACGCCCACGCGCAGGCGATCGCCATTGACCCGCAGGCGCAGGTCGATGCGCGGCAGCGTGGTGTCGATGTCCAACGTCGGCGAGTGCACGCCCAGGCGCCCCCCGATCACCTGCAGCTCGCCCAGCCGGCGCAGCGCATCCAGCGGATCTCCACCGTCGGCGGACTGTGGCAGCCCACGCACCGACCAGCGACCGCTTGCATCCTGCTGCAGATCCAGCGCCAGCCCACGCAGGCGCAACTCGGTCAGCGAACGGCCAGGCAACAGGCCGCTGTACATCGATACCAGCACCTCGGCCTCGCCAATGGCCAGGCCGCGGCCCGCGCCGATATGCAGGCCTTTGAGCTGCAGCAACGGGCCACGACGGGTCCAGGCCGTCTGCAGCTGGTCGAAACGCACCGGCTGGCCGGCACGTTCGCTCAGCCAGGCCGCAATCCTGTCGGGGTGGCGCTCGGCCAGCGGCAGCAGCTGGCTGAGGGTGCCCACCAGCAGTGCCAGCCCGACCAGGCCCACCGCGCAGGCGGCAATGAGATGACGGCGGATCCTTCGCAGTCGCAGGCGCGGCGGCGCGCTCATCGGCCACCGCCGGCCTGCAGCCGGCGAGGATCAGAGCAGAACGACATCGAACTGCTCCTGCAGGTATTGCTCGTCCGCCTGGAAGCGGATGCTCTTGCCGAGGAATTCCTCCAGCTCGGCCACCGCCGCCGATTCCTCGTCGGTGATGCGCGCGACCACCTTGGTCGAGGCGATCACCAGCAGGCGCGCGGCGTCGAACTGACGCACCGCGCGGGTGATCTCGCGGAAGATCTCGTAGGTCACCGTCTCGGTGGTCTTGATGCTGCCGCGGCCGCTGCACTGCGGGCAGGTTTCCGACAGCTGGCGCTCCAGGCTTTCCACCGTGCGCTTGCGGGTCATCTCCACCAGGCCCAGCGGCGAGAAGTCATAGACTGTTGTCTTGGCATGGTCGCGCGCAAGCGCCTTTTCCAGCGTGCGCAGCACCTGGCGGCGGTGCTCGGCATCATCCATGTCGATGAAGTCGATGATGATGATGCCGCCCAGGTTGCGCAGCCGCAGCTGCCGCGCCACCGCCTGCGCAGCCTCCAGGTTGGTGCGGAACACCGTTTCTTCCAGGTTGCGCTGGCCGAGGAACGAACCGGTATTGACGTCGATGGTGGTCATCGCCTCGGTCTGGTCGATCACCAGGTAGCCACCGGATTTCAACGGCACCTGCTTGTCCAGCGCGCGGCCGATCTCGTCCTCCACCCCGAACATGTCGAAGATCGGGCGATCGCCGGAATACAGCTCCAGCTTCTCGGCCAGCACCGGCATGTACTTGGCGACGAAGGCCTGCAGCTGGCCGAAGGTCTCCTTCGAGTCCACCTTCACCTTGTCCACATCCTTGCGGATCAGGTCGCGCACCGAACGCAGCGGCAGGCTCAGGTCTTCATAGATGATGCTGCACGAGGGCGCTTCGCGGCCACGGCGCTCGACCACGTTCCACACGCGCGACAGGTAGGCGATGTCCTCGGCGATGGCCTCGGCCGGCTGGCCTTCGGCGTTGGTGCGCACGATGTAGCCGTAGCCGCCGTGCTGCGCCGACAGCTCGGTCACCAGCGCCTTCAGGCGGGCGCGCTCGGCTTCGTCCTCGATGCGCGCCGACACGCCCACCACCTTGGACTGCGGCAGCAGCACCATGTAGCGCGAGGGAATGCTGATCTGCGTGGTCAGGCGTGCGCCCTTGGTGCCGATCGGGTCCTTCACCACCTGCACGACGATGTCCTGGCCGTCACGCAGCAGCTCGACAATCGGCACGCTGGCCGGCGGCGGCAGGGTGGTGTTCTCGGTATCGGCACTGGCCACCGGCGCCGGCCGCACCACGTCATTGGCGTGCAGGAACGCGGCGCGCTCCAGCCCGACTTCGACGAAGGCGGCCTGCATGCCGGGCATGACCCGCTGCACCTTGCCCTTGTAGATGTTGCCGACCACACCCCGGCGCCAGCCACGCTCGATGTGCAGTTCCTGCAGCATGCCATTTTCGATCACCGCGACCCGGGTCTCGCGCGGGGTCACGTTGACCAGGATTTCCTCAGACATCTGCAGCCTCCCTGGCGGCATCGGCGGTGGGGGCCGGCACGCCGCAGCGCGCCAGCAAACGATCGGTGTGCAGCAACGGCAGCCCCATGACGCCGGAGTAGCTGCCGGACAGGTGCTCGATCCAGCGCTCGGCCCCGCCCTGGATGGCGTAGGCACCGGCTTTGTCCAGCGGTTCGCCGGTGGCGACATAGGCGGCGATGTCGGCAGCGTCGATCGGGGCGAAGGTCACTTCGGAAATGACCAGTTCGCTGTCCAGCCCGTCCGCGCCGACCACCACTACGGCCGTCATCACCTGGTGGGTACGCCCGGCAAGACGCGCCAGCATCCCCCGGGCATCGGCAGCGTCGGCGGGCTTTCCAAACACCTCGCCATGCAGCACCACCTCGGTGTCCGAACCAAGCACCCGCGCCTGCGGGTCATTGGCCAGCACCCGGGCCAGGCCGGCGCGCGCCTTGTCGGCGGCGACCCGGCAGACGTACTGTTCGGCGCTTTCAGCGGGCGCACGCTGCTCGACGACCTCCAGATCCAATGCCTGGAAAGGGCGTCCGAGTCGGGCCAGCAGCTGGTTGCGTCGGGGGGAGCGGGAAGCTAGGTAGAGCATCGGCACAGCATAACCTGAGGCCGCCACCTGAATCGTCGGCAACCCGTCCCGGAACGCGTTCAACCCCGAACGGACTCACAACGCGTTCATCGCTACGACACCACCCTCAACGGCACAACAAGGAGATCCCATGCGCCTGACTGCCACCCCGCTGCTGCTCGCCCTGTCCCTCGCCCTTGGAACCTCGATGACCGCCCATGCCGCTCCGTCCTCGCCGTCGATCGCCGCACCGGCCGAGGGCACGCTGCTGAACATCTCGGCCAATGCCGAGGCCACCCGCGTGCCTGACGTGGCCACGCTGTCGGCCGGCGTGGTGAGCCAGGCTGCCGATGGCAACAGCGCCATGCGCCAGAACGCCCAGCAGATGGACAAGGTGCTGGCCGCGATCAAGGCCGCCGGCATCGCCGAGCGCGACGTGCAGACCAGCGGCGTCAGCCTCAACCCGCAGTACCGCTACGCCGACAACGAAGCGCCGAAGATCACCGGTTACCAGGCCAGCAACACGGTCAGCCTCAAGGTGCGCGACATCGCCAAGCTCGGCAAGGTGCTGGACGCGCTGGCCGCGCAGGGCGCCAACCAGATCAACGGCCCGAGCTTCGAGATCGACCAGCCGGAACCAGTGTATGACGAAGCCCGCCTGGCTGCGCTGAAGAAGGCCCAGGCCCGCGCCCAGACCTATGCCAAGTCACTGGGCCTGCAGGTGCGCCGCATCGTCAGCATCTCCGAGAACAGCAATGGCGGTTTCCGCCCGATGCCGATGATGCGCACCATGGCGGCCGGTGCGGCGATGGACAAGGCCACCCCGGTCGCGCCGGGTGAATCCACCGTCTCGGTCAACCTGGACGTGGTGTTCGAACTGGGTCGCTGAGCCGTTGGTCATTGCCGACAGAGGCGGGTTCCCCAGGGGACCCGCCTTTTTTCGTGCATTCCGACGGCAGTGGCTGAAGGCCAGCCCAACACGGCTGCCCCTGCCTCTATGCAGTGGCCGCCCGGGCGCGCTACTGATGCACTGCCAGCCGCGTGCGGCAACCCCGCCACGGGCCCTGGTGCGTTGAGGACTTCGTCACTGGCATGGAGGTGGACCATGGTTCGTACGTATCCCGTTGCATCCCTGCACTTCGACCCCGCCCGCGTTGCCGCCTGGAGCGCGGCGATCGCCCTGCACCTGCTGGCCTTCCTGTTGTTGCTCATCCCTGCGACCTACCAGGCCGTGCAGGCCCCGCGTGAAAAGACCACGGTCAGGCTGATCGAGAAGATCCCGCCAACGCCGCCGCCCCCGGTGCTGGAACAGCCCAGGGAGGTCGCCCGGGTCGTACCGAAGCCACAGACGCAGCCGGCCGCGCCGCCGCTTCCAGCTCCTACCGCAACCGTGGAAGAAGCCCAGGGCATCGCGCTGCCGGCCGCCGAACCGGCCCCGCCCCAGCTTGCACCGAGCATCGATACCTCCGCACCACTGGCCGGTGCCCAGCTGCAGTACCGCAGCGCCCCGCCGCCGGCCTATCCGCTGGCGGCATTGCGCAACCGCGAACAGGGCACTGTGCTGTTGCGGGTAGAGGTGGACACCCGCGGGCAGCCGACGGGGGTCAGCATCGAGCGCAGCAGCGGTTCGCGCAGCCTGGACCAGGCCGCGCGCCTGCAGGTGCTCCGGCACTGGCGCTTCGAGCCGGCCCAGCGTGATGGCGTGGCGGTACCGGCCATCGGCATGGTGCCGGTGCAGTTCTCGCTGCCGGAGTGAAGTGATCGCCGGCCCGGCCCCCTGCCGGGCCGGCGCTTCCCTGCACGTGCCAACGGACGGAACCGGATCAACCGTTACCGATTAAGCAAAAATTCACGACTTCGTCACCTACCGGAAACCTAGATTGATCCGTCCCGGAATCTTCCGGAGACAGCCCTCAACGCTACGGTTTTCCAGTTAGGAGAGAAGCTGTGAAACACCTGATCCAACGGCCCGCCAGCCGCCGCCGCAGCACTCTGGCATCGTCCATCACCCATATCCTTACCGGCAGCACCCTGTTGCTGGTTGGCGCCGCGGCTTCCACCTCCGCCTTCGCGCAGGACAAGGCCACCAACCTGGACCGCATCACGGTCACCGGTTCGAACATTCCGCGCACCAACACTGAAACGCCGTCGCCGGTGCAGGTAGTAACCCGCCAGGAAATCGACCGCACCGGCAAGACCACGGTTGCCGAATACCTGCAGACCCTGACCGCTGATGGCTCCGGCTCCATCCCCAAGACCTTCGGCAACGGCTTTGCCGGTGGTGGCGCCGGCATTTCGCTGCGCGGCCTGGGCGCGGGCTCGACCCTGGTCCTGTTGAACGGCCGCCGCATGGCCACCTACGGCCTGGCCGACGACGGCCAGAAGGTCTTCACCGACCTGAGCACCATTCCGCTCGATGCCGTCGAGCGCGTGGAAGTGCTCAAGGACGGCGCCTCGGCAATCTATGGCTCCGATGCCATCGCCGGCGTGGTCAACATCATCCTGCGCAGCGACTTCCAGGGCGCCATCCTGCGTGGCTCCTATGGCCTGTCCGGTGACAGCGATGGCGACGCGAAGAAGGCGACCCTGACCGCCGGCACCGGCGACCTGGCCACTGACGGCTGGAATGCCTTCTTCAGCCTGGACGTCGGCAAGACCGACGCGATCAAGATCAGCGATCGCAAGAACCGCAAGTGGATCGGCACCGGCGACATCCGTCCTTGGGGCTATGGCAACAATGCCCAGTTCCTCGGCGGCGCCTACCTCAATGGCCGCACCAGCGGAGGCGTCGGTCCGAATGGCTCGGTGTATGACGACCGCAATGTCACGGCGACCAATCCGGCAAGGCTCGTGCCACTGCCCGGCTGCCAAGGCCTGACCACCATCCCGGGCCAGACCGACGCGTCAGTGGCGGCCCAGGGCTGCCTGTGGGATCCGGCGCAGCAGTTCCGTGATCTCACGCCTGAAGAGAAGTACGTCAACGTGTTCGGCCGCGCCAGCTTCGCCTTCGGCGAAGGCGGCGAGGTCTACACCGAGATCGGCTACTCGAAGAAGGAAACGATCTTCAGCAACACACCGTCCGGCGTCTCCGGCAGCTGGGGCTATCCCCTTGGCCCGCGCAATGCCAGCAGCGGCCCGGGCGCCGTGGTGCTGTCGCCGACCCATCCCGACAATCCGATCCAGGGCCAGGCCTCGCGCCTGCGCTACTCGGCCTGGGATGTCGGTCCGCGCGTGACCAACAACACCAATGAGTTCAACCGCTTCCTGGTCGGCGTCAAGGGCAACTGGGGTGACTGGAGCTACGACACCGCCTACCTGCACTCCGGTACCGATCTGGTGAACAAGCGCACCGGGTTCCTGCGCTACAGCGCTGTACAGTGCGCGCTGGGCAACCCGAACTGTGCCGGCGGCGTGTGGCGTATTGGCGACAATGCCAACCTCAACTCGCAGGCGCTGTACGACTTCATCTCGCCGACCATCAGCGCACGCGCCAAGTCCAGCCTGGACATGTTCGACTTCACCGTGTCGCGCAGCCTGATGGACCTGAAAGGTGGTCCGCTGGGCCTGGCAATCGGTACCGAGTGGCGCAAGACCAGCAACAGCCTGACCCCGCAGACTTACACCGACCAGGGTGACATCATCGGCCTGGGCTATTCGGCCTATGACGGTACGCAGAATGTCTACGCCGGCTACGTCGAACTGTCGGCACCGGTGCTGGAGCAACTGGAACTTTCCGGCGCGCTGCGTTACGACAAGTACGAAAGCGGCGAAGGCAAGGCCACGCCGAAGCTGGGCATCAAGTGGACCCCAGCCGACTGGATCGCTCTGCGTGCCAGCTACGCCGAAGGCTTCCGCGCCCCCAACCCGGCCGAGAACGGCGATGGTGGCCTGGCCGCCTTCTCCAACGCCCGCGATCCGGTGCGCTGCGCCGTCAGCCCGCCGGCCGATGTCGGCACCAACTGCAGCTCGCGCCCGGTCGCGATCATCACCCGCCCCAACAAGGACCTGAAGCCGGAAGAGTCCAAGAGCTACTCGGTGGGCATCGTGCTGCAGCCGACCTCCACCACTTCGATGACCGTGGATGCCTGGCAGATCAAGCGCACCAACGAAATCGCCCAAGGCTCCACGGCCGATGCCATCGCCGCCGGCAACGTGCTGCGTGACATCGACCTGATCAACGGCATCGCTGGCACCGGCAGCATCCTGGCGGTCAACACCGCGTACATCAATGCGGCATCCACGCGCGTGCGCGGTATCGATACCGATATCCGCCAGACCTTCGATATCGGCCCGGGCCAGCTGGAAATGGACCTGCAGTGGAGCCATGTGCTGAAGTACGAGCGCACCGACTCCGACGAGACCTTCGACTATGCAGGCACCCACGGCAACTGCGACGTGACCAACTGCATCGGTACGCCAAAGGACCGGATCAACTTCGGTACCACCTGGCGTCAGGGGCCGTGGAGCGTGAGCGGCGTCGCCAACTACATCTCCAAGATGGACAACAAGGATTTCCGTGGTCCGGAGGGTTCGTACCAGTTCTCCTACGCCGACGGTACCGACGTCACCAAGATCTCCTCGTTCACCACCTTCGATCTGTCCGGCCGCTGGAACATCACCGAAGCCTTCGAACTGAACGCCTCGGTGCAGAACGTGTTCGATCGCATTGCTCCGCTCGATCCGACCACCTACGGTGGCGTGAACTACAACCCGCTGCACTTCAGCGGCGCCATCGGTCGCTACTTCACCGTCGGCGCCAAGTACACCTTCAAGTAATACCGTTCAACGCATCAACTTCGGAGGCCCGGGCAGCAGCCCGGGCCTTCGTCGTTGCACGCCTTGCATGCACGTTCACAGGCACGTGGCTACCGTGTGCAAGCGGCACTACCGCCGCAGGGGATCACCATGGCCACGACATCGCAACGCCTGGGCCTGCCCGCGTTGACTGCACTGGTAGTTGGCTCGATGGTAGGCGCCGGCATCTTCTCATTGCCGCAGAACGTGGCGCGCAGCGCCGGGCCGGCCGCCGCGCTGATCGGCTGGGCGGTCAGTGGCGCCGGCATGCTGATGCTGGCCTTCGTGTTCCAGGCCCTGGCCAACCGCCGGCCGGATCTTGATACCGGCATCTACGCATACGCGCGTGAGGGCTTCGGCAACTACATCGGGTTCTCTGCGGCCTGGGGCTACTGGGTCGCCTCGGTGCTTGGCAATGCCAGCTTCTTCGTGCTGATCTTCAGCGGCCTCGGCCATTTCCTGCCAGTGTTCGGCGAAGGCAACACGCCTGCCGCCGTGGCGGCGTCGTCAGTGCTGCTGTGGACCGTGCACCTGCTGGTGCTGCGTGGCCTGCGTACGGCGGCCATTGTCAATGGCCTGGTGACGGTGGCCAAGCTGCTGCCGATCACGCTGTTCCTGATCCTGGCAGCAGGTGCGTTCCGCATGGAGGTGTTCCGTGCCGATTTCCTTGGCACACCCGCGCTCGGCGATCTCGGCCAGCAGCTGCGCGGCATGATGCTGGTGACCGTGTGGGTATTCATCGGCATCGAGGGCGCCAGCATCTATTCACGGCGTGCGGCGCGCCGCGCCGACGTTGGCCGCGCCACGGTGATCGGTTTCCTGGGGGTCTGGCTGCTGCTGGTGCTGGTCAGCCTGCTGTCGATGGGCGTGCTGTCGCAGGCCGAACTGGCCGGGCTGCCCAATCCGTCGATGGCCTATGTGCTGCGCGCCATCGTCGGCGAATGGGGCGCGACGGTGATCATCATCGGTTCGATCATCTCCGTCCTCGGTGCATTGCTGGCCTGGGTGCTGCTGTGCGCCGAAGTGCTCTATGCCGCCGCGGGCGACGGCACCATGCCCGCCTTCCTCGGCCGCGAGAACGCGCGTGGTGTGCCGGCCAATGCACTGTGGTTGAGCAATGGCCTGATCCAGTTGTTCCTGCTGCTGGTGCTGGTCAGTTCGGGCAGCTACACCGGGCTGGTGCTGCTCGCTGCGTCGATGAGCCTGGTGCCCTACTTCCTGTCCACGGCATTCGGCGTGCAACTGGCCTGGCGCGGGCAGGCCTACGCCGATGAGCCCAGTGTGCGCTGGCGTGATTTCGCGGTTGCGCTGCTGGCCAGTGCGTACGCGCTGTGGCTGGTGTATGCCGGCGGCCTCGACAACCTGCTGTTGTCGGTGTTGCTGTACGTGCCCGGCGTGGTGCTGTTCGCACTGGCCCGGCGCCAGCGCGGCGAGCTGGTATTCACGCATTGGGAATGGGTGCTGTTCGGCGCGATCCTGGCGGTGGCGATCGCCACGCTGGTCGCGTTCTGGAAGGGCCTGATTACGCTGTAGCGCCGAGCCCATGCCCGGCTTCGAGGATGCAGCCGAGCATGGCCTCGGTTCTACAATACGACAAAAAAAACCTGCATCTTGCGATGCAGGTTTCTCAAGGTGGCGCCCGAAGTTGGACTCGAACCAACGACCCCCTGATTAACAGTCAAGTGCTCTAACCGGCTGAGCTATTCGGGCAGACGACTAGTATAACCATTCTTCACGCGCGATGGTAGGGGTGATTGGCGATCATTGCGGCAGCCCGATACAGCTGCTCGGCCACCACCAGCCGCACCAGCATGTGCGGCAGCGTCAATGGTCCAATCGACCACTTCTCATCGGCCAACGCGGATACTTCCGGCGAATGCCCTTCCGGGCCACCGATCAGGAACGCCAGGTCCCTGCCCTGCCCGCGCCAATGCTCCAGGCGTTGTGCCAGCTGTTCGGAGCTGAGCTGGCGGCCCGGCACATCCAGCGCCACCACATAAGCGTTCTTCGGCAGCGCAGCGATTACCCGCCTGCCTTCATCCTCCGTGGCGCGGCGCGGATCGCGGCCCTTGCCGCGCAGGCCAGGCTCGATTTCGACCAGCTCGAACGGCAGCCAGTGCGACAGCCGCTTCTGGTACTCGGCGAAGCCCTGCGCGACCCAGCTGGGGGCGCGTTCACCGGTGGCGATCAGGCGGGCTTTCATCAGCGGTCCTCCAAAACGTCGAGGGCGGCCG
>NZ_JAPTFO010000049.1:0-34528 GCF_030985515.1 Stenotrophomonas sp. Sm10 | reverse complement strand
GCGGGCGGGTGTCATGGCAGGCGGTGGCTCAACAGCAGTAGGGCGGGAAGTGCGGGACGGTGGCGGCAACGTTCATGCGGCCTGCTCCCGGGTGCCGGGCAGTGCGCGCGGCGGCAGTCCGGCCACGGCATTGGCAATCGCACGGATATGCTCGGGGGTGGAGCCACAGCAGCCGCCGACCAGGTTCAACAGGCCATCCTCGGCGAAGCCGCGCAGCGTGGTGGCCATCTCTTCAGGAGTTTCGTCGTACTCGCCGAACGCGTTGGGCAGGCCGGCGTTGGGGTGGGCGCTGACATAGCAGTCGGCGACCTGCGAGAGGGTTTCCACATGCGGGCGCATCGCATCGGCGCCCAGCGCGCAGTTCAGGCCGATCGACAGCGGTCGCGCATGCGCCAGCGAGGCGTGGAAGGCTTCGGCAGTCTGTCCGGACAAGGTGCGCCCCGACGCGTCGGTGATGGTGCCGGAGATCATCACCGGCAACCGCGCGCCACGTGCATCAAAGGCCTCTTCCAGCGCATACAGCGCGGCCTTGGCATTGAGCGTATCGAAGATGGTCTCGACCATGAGCGTGTCGGCGCCGCCGTCGATCAGGCCTTCGATGGCTTCGCGATAGGTGTCGCGAAGCTCGTCGAAGCTGGTGTTGCGGAAGCCCGGATCGTTCACGTCGGGACTGATCGAGGCGGTGCGGCTGGTCGGGCCGATCACCCCGATCACGAAGCGCGGCTTGCCGGGCGTGGTCGCTTCCGCCGCGTCACAGCAGGCGCGCGCGACGGCCGCACCGGCCTTGTTCAGTTCGTACACCAGGTGCTCGAGGTGGTAGTCAGCTTGGCTGACCGAGGTGGCATTGAAGGTGTTGGTCTCGACCAGATCCGCGCCTGCCTCCAGGTAGGCGGTATGGATGTCGGCGACGATCTGCGGCCGGGTCAGCAGCAGCAGATCGTTGTTGCCCTTCAGATCATGGCCTTCGGGCACGCCGTGGTCACAGCCGGGGCCATGCGCATGGTCATAGCCACCGGCGAAGCGTTCGCCACGGTAATCGTCTTCCTGCAGGCCGTGGCGCTGGATCATCGTGCCCATCGCGCCGTCGATGATCAGGATCCGCTCGCGCAGGGCGTCGAGCAGTGCGTTGGCACGATCGGGATGCAACCAAGGCAGGGCAGGCATGGCGGTCTCGGGCTCAGGGCTTGTTGGCGATCAGCGAAATCACTTCAAAGTGCGGCGGGCGTTTCTCGCGGGTGACCGTCTCCAGGCTGGACACCTGCAGGCCGGCCTTGTCGACGAACCTGCGCAGCTCCTTGTCGCTGAAGCCGAGGTTGACATGGCCATAGGCCTCCACGGCGGCCTTGTGCTCGTGGCGCGCCAGGCTGCACAGCAGCAGCCGGCCACCGGGCCGCAGCACGCGCGCGGCTTCGGTCACCGCCTGCGCCGGCTTGCTGGCGTAGGTCAGCGCGTGCATCAGCACGACCAGATCGAAGCTGGCATCCTTGAACGGCAGTGCATGCATGTCGCCCTCGCGCACTTCCACGTTCGGCAGGCGGCGCAGGCGTTCGCTGGCGGCGGCGACCACGCGCGCGCTGGTGTCGATGCAGATGTAGCGCTTGGCATGTGGGGCTACCAGTTCGGCCAGCACGCCGTCACCGGAAGCGATATCCAGCACGTCGCCGGTCTCCAGCAGCGGCAGCGCGGTACGCGCCAGTGCCTCCCAGGTGCGGCCAGGTGAGTAGTGGCGTTCCATGTCGCCGGCCACGCTGTCGGCCCAGTTCTGGTCCGAGGCGCGGTGCGCCAGCACGGCGGCGACGCGTTCGGCATCCTGGCGCAGCAGCGGGTCATCGCTTCCGTTGCTCAAGGCATGCCACAATGCACGCTGCGCCGGGTCCAGCTGGGCCTCGTCGAAGCGGTAGTACGCCGACACGCCAGCACGGCGGTCGCGGACCAGGCCGGCTTCCTTCAGGCGTGCCAGGTGGGTGGACACGCGCGGCTGCGCCAGCCGGGTGATCGCCGACAGTTCGGCCACGGTCAGTTCCTCCTGCTCCAGCAGCGCCAGCAGGCGGACGCGAGTGGCATCGGCGAACACCTTCAGGCGGGTCGACCAGTCTTCCAGATCCATAAACATCTACCTATCGCGATATAGAGATATATTCGCTGAAGGGGCTGTCGCGGTCAAGTCGCCAGCGTACGGAAACTGCCGGGCCCCGGTACAATCGGAGCACCTGGGCGCGCCGTATGCGGCCCATAACTTCATGTACCCGGGAGGGTGTTGTGGATTTCAGCTTTACCGAAGAGCAGTTGATGCTGCAGGACGTTGCGCGGCGCATCGCGCAGGAAAAGATCGCCCCCAGTGCGGAGCATCATGACCGCACCGGCGAGTTCCCGCTGGACAACATCCGCCTGCTGGGCGAGAACGGCCTGATGGGCATTGAAGTGCCGACCGAATACGGCGGTGCGGGCATGGACCCGGTTGCGTACGTGCTGGCGATGGTGGAGGTCGCCGCCGCCGACGCAGCCCATTCGACCATCATGTCGGTCAACAATTCGCTGTTCTGCAACGGCATCCTGACCCACGGTACCGAGCAGCAGAAGCAGACCTACGTACGTGCCATCGCCGAAGGCACGGCCATCGGCGCGTTCGCGCTGACCGAGCCGCAGTCCGGTTCCGATGCTACCGCCATGCGCTGCCGCGCGGTGAAGCAGGCCGACGGCACCTTCGTCATCAATGGCAAGAAGAGCTGGATCACCTCCGGTCCGGTGGCCAAGTACATCGTGCTGTTCGCGATGAGCGAGCCGGACAAGGCCGCGCGCGGCATCACCGCCTTCATCATCGATACCGACAAGGCCGGTTTCGGTCGTGGCAAGACCGAGCCCAAGCTGGGCATCCGCGCCTCGGCCACCTGCGAGATCGAGTTCAACGACTACGTGGCGCAGGCCGAAGACGTGCTGGGCCAGGAAGGCGAGGGATTCAAGATCGCCATGAGCGTGCTCGATGCCGGTCGCATCGGCATCGCTTCGCAGGCCATCGGCATCGCCCGTGCCGCCTATGAAGCGACTCTGGAATACGTGAAGGAGCGCAAGGCGTTCGGCGCGGCCATCGGCACCTTCCAGATGACCCAGGCCAAGATCGCCGACATGAAGTGCAAGCTGGACGCAGCGCTGCTGCTGACCCTGCGCGCGGCGTGGGTGAAGGGCCAGGGCAAGCGCTTCAGCAATGAGGCTGCCATTGCCAAGCTGACCGCCTCTGAGGCGGCAATGTGGATTGCCCACCAGGCCGTGCAGATCCACGGCGGCATGGGGTATTCCAAGGAAATGCCGCTGGAGCGCTACTTCCGTGATGCCAAGATCACCGAGATCTACGAAGGCACCTCGGAAATCCAGCGCCTGGTGATCGCACGCAACGAGACCGGGCTGCGCTGATGGACACGACGGGGCGGCGATTGCCGCCCCGTTTCCTCTGCGCTGTCAACGTGGCAACCGGCAAACGATATCCTTTCCATTCCATTCACAGACGATCTGAAGGGATTCCCGTGGCATTCCCGGATGCATGGTCACACCGTAGAGCCGGGCGGAGTCAACCCATCGTTCGAGCTCGCCGGCATCGTCAAAGCGATAGTTGCCGATGAAGCTCCGGGCCATCTCTGGATCGGTTGCCGCACCATCCGGAATCTTGTTGCCCTTGGCGTCACGGCTTTCACCTTGCACATAGCGGGCTTGATCAACCGCAGAAGGCGTGATGACCAGCGTGGTTTTTGAACCATCGCGCCATGTGATCCGATAGATGGCGCTGTCAATGCCGACGGTCTTGCTGACGAAGCTCAGGCCGATCGAGGAAAGGAATGTTGCCATGCCGTTCCAGGCGGCCGACGATGTTGTCGCCCCCGTGAAGGCCTTGCCGATGTCACCTTCCAGCCTTGATCGCTCCGTGGCCATCTGAACGACATCGTAGGCGTTGAGGTTCTTGTGCTCTTCCGGGAAGCTTATGCCGTTGGCGTATTGCGGGTCATCAGGATGAACCTCGTACTGGACTCCTCTTCCGGCCCGCTGCCGCGGCGCGAACTGTACGGTTGGCACGTTGTTGTCGAGCATGCCCATGATCCGATTGAAGGATGCGTTGATTGGCCCGGGAATCTGCGCCCTTGTTGCGCGATAGCGCCGTAGCTCGCGATCGTATTCCACATCGAAACCATGGATCCGGCGCTGCTGGAAGTCGGCGACGATGGTCGGCCCCGTACCCGAGGAAAGCGCCAATGCGCGCGGGTCACGACAGTTGTCGCAGACGAGGACGCCTGCCGCGTGGCTGTCCTGGATGCTGCTGGCCGCGAAGAGCGCGCCAAACAGCAGGGCAGGGCAGCTGAAGAATCGTAGTGGTGCTCTTTCCATGATCAGTCTCCTGGAGGGCTTCGGATCGATTGCCGTCGAGACATCTGGATAGCAGCGATCCGGGCGTGCCGCATTTCTGTGTGCCCATGAATCCGGGGTGGGTGGCTTTCTGCGAACACGGTAGACGCCTTGAGCGCTTCGGTGTCGGGTGATGCCTTCCGGCGCAGCGGTCGAGGCTTCTCAATACAGGCCGTATGCGACCGGTCTCCGTGCAGTCGATGTGTCAGCGATCCATTGGCATTCCGGCTCGATGAGCGCAGAATGCTCCGCCGTTCATGGACACCACCACATGCTCATCTATCGAGGCGCGGGGCTGCTGATCCTGCTCACACCGATCGCTGTCGTGCTGCTCATCCTCATCCTGTTCCCGGATCCAGTGGTGGGTCGCGGCAATACTTCACTCGGCCAGGTCCTGCTGGCGTTCGGCCTTGGCTCAGCAATCAATACGGTGCTGGGTTTTGTGCTCAATCGAAAGCCGCGTGCACATGGCCTGCATGCTCCGCATCACTTCTTCTTCCTGCCGATGCAATGGCCTGCGATGGCGGTTGTGACGGTGTGCGTGGTGGTGGCGCTGCTGCGCTGAGACGTTGCCCGAACAGCGCCAACCAAGGTTGGCGGCTACCGGGCATGCCGTTGCTCCGGTAGATGCCAACCTGGGTTGGCATGGATGCGGAAGCGGCAACAAAAAAGGCCCCGGATCGCTCCGGGGCCTTTTCGTTTCAGCGCACCGCCGGATCAACGATCCGGGCGGTGGGCGGACTCTGCGTCGCGCTGGCGCTCCATGAACTCCTTCGACGGTTCATCCAGCTTGTCGCCCAGCATGCGGCGCACGACCACGAAGAACACCGGGATCATCAGCAGGCCGAGCAGGGTGGCGAACAGCATGCCGCCGATCACGCCGGTGCCGATGGCGTGGCGGGAGTTGGCGCCGGCGCCGGTGGAGATCGCCATCGGGATCACGCCCATGATGAACGCGAACGAGGTCATCAGGATCGGGCGGAAACGCAGGCGGGCCGCTTCGATGGTGGCATCACGCAGGTTCTTGCCTGCTGCGCGCTGCTCCACCGCAAACTCCACGATCAGGATCGCGTTCTTCGCCGCCAGGCCGATCACGGTGATCAGGCCGATCTTGAAGAACAGATCGTTGGGCAGGCCGCGCAGCATCGACAGGCCGAGGGCACCCAGCACGCCCAGCGGCACGACCAGCAGCACCGCCACCGGGATCGACCAGCTTTCATACAACGCGGCCAGGCACAGGAACACCACTACGATCGACAGCACCAGCAGCAGCGTCGCCGCGTTGCCGGCCAGGATTTCCTGGTAGGACATGCCGGACCAGTCGTAGCCGAAACCGGCCGGCAGGTCGTCGTTGACGATCGCCTCCATGGTCTGCATCGCTTCACCCGAGCTGGTGCCCGGTGCCTGCGAACCGACGATGTTGATCGCCGAGTAGCCGTTGTAGCGGCTCAGCGACGGCGGTGCCGACACCCATTCGGACTTGACCACCGTGTTGAGCGGGATCATCGCGTTGGTACCGTCGGCATTGGTGGTGAGGCTGGACGGGCTGTAGAAGCTCTTCAGCGACTCCTGGCCGGTGCGGTACGGGCCATCGGCCTGCATGGTCACGCGCTTGATGCGGCCTTCATAGAAGAAGTCATTGACGTACACCGGGGCCAGCATCAGCTGGATGGTGCTGTACACGTCCGACACCGACATGCCCATTGACTGCGCCTGCACGCGATCCACGTGCAGCTGCAGCTGCGGCGCGTTTTCCAGGCCGTTCGGGCGCACACCGACCAGGTGGTCCGGTTTCTGCGCGGCCTGGCCGAGCAGGATGTTGCGGGCCTGGGTCAGCTGCTCGTAACCGGCACCGCTACGGTCCTGCAGCCACATGTCGAAGCCACCGAACTGGCCAAGGCCCTGCACGGTGGGCAGGTTGACCACGAAGATCTGCGCTTCCTTGATGCCATAGAACGCGCCGTTCATGTTCTGGATGAACTCCGGCGCGGTGAACTTGCGTTCCTCCCACGGCTTCAGGCGGATGAAGCCCATGCCCACGTTCTCGCCGGAACCGACGAAGCTGAAGCCGGCCACCTGCAGCATGCCTTCATAGCCATCCTGCTTTTCCAGGATGCCACGCATCTGCGCGAACACTTCGTTGGTCTGGCCCTTGGTCGAGCCCGGCGGCAGCTGCACGATCGCCAGCGCATAGCCCTGGTCTTCTTCCGGCAGGAAGCTGCCCGGCATGCGGGTGAACAGGAAGCCGCACAGCGCGGTCAGCACCACGAACAGGATCATCCAGCGCGGCGCATGGCGCACCGCAGAGGTGATGTGGCCCACATAGGTGTGGCTGATCTTGTCGTAGTACTTGTTGAAGGTGCGGTAGACGATGTTCGGGTTGTCGTTGTGCGTCGGCTTGAGGAAGGTCGCGCACAGCGCCGGCGTGAAGCCCAGGGCCAGGAACGCCGAGAATGCCATCGAGATGGCGATGGTCAGCGCGAACTGCTTGTAGATCTCACCGGCGGCACCGCCCTGCAGGGCGGAGGGGATGAACACCGCGGCCAGCACGACGGTGATCGCCACCACCGCACCGGTGATCTGGGTCATCGCTTTCTGCGTGGCAGGCTTGGGCGCCAGGCCCTCCTCGGTCATGATGCGTTCGACGTTCTCGATCACCACGATCGCGTCGTCGACCACGATGCCGATCGCCAGCACCATCGCAAACAGCGTCAGCTGGTTGATGGTGAAGCCGATCATCCACATGCCCAGGAAGGTACCGAGCAGGGCGACCGGGATCACCAGGGTCGGGATCAGGGTGGCGCGGAAGTTCTGCAGGAAGATCAGCATCACCAGGAACACCAGCAAGACCGCTTCAAACAGGGTCTTGACCACTTCCTGGATCGAGATCTTGACGAACGTGGTGCTGTCGTACGGCGAGAACCAGGTCACCCCGGACGGGAAGCTGGGCTGCAGCTCGTCCATCTTGGCGCGCACCGCTTCGGCCACGTTCAGGGCATTGGCGCCCGGCAGAAGCTGGATGGCGAAGGCGCCGGTCGGCTTGCCGTTGTACTGGGTGTCGAAGCCGTAGTTGTTGGCACCGAAGGCGACGCGGGCGATGTCCTTCAGCAGCACGCGCGAACCGTCAGCGTTGGCGCGCAGGATGATGTTCTCGAATTCCTGCGGCGAGCTGAAGCGGCCTTCGGCCGAGACCGTGGCGGTGAAGTGCTGGCCTTCCGGCGACGGGTCCGAACCCAGCGCACCGGCGGCGAACTGCACGTTCTGCGCACGTACCGCGGCCAGTACCTGGCTGGCCGACAGGCCATAGCCCTGCATCTTCTCCGGGTTCAGCCAGATGTTCATGGCGTACTCGGAACCGAACTGCTGGGTGCTGCCGACGCCGGGGATGCGCGAGACCTGGTCGAGCACGCGCGAACCGACGATGTCGTTCAGGGCGTCACGGTTGATGGTCGGGGTATCGGACTGCAGCGCCACCACCATCAGGAAGCCGGCGTTGGCCTTGGCCACCACCACGCCCTGCTGGGTCACTTCCGAGGGCAGGCGTGGCGTGGCCAGCGAGACCTTGTTCTGCACCTGCACCTGGGCGATGTCCGGATCGGTACCGGTCTCGAAGGTCAGGGTGATCTGCGCACGGCCGTTGGACGCGGACGAGGAACTGAAGTACAGCAGGTGATCGATACCGGTCAGCTGCTGCTCGATCACCTGGGTGACCGATTTTTCCGTGGTGTCGGCACTGGCACCCGGGTAGGTCGCCGAGACGGTGACCTGCGGCGGGGCGATGTTGGGATAGGACTCCACGCCCAGGTTGAGGATCGCGATCACGCCGCTGAGCGAGATCAGGATCGCAACCACCCAGGCGAAGACTGGATGTTCGATGAAAAATTTAGGCATGACGGAAGGTTCCCGTTACTGCTTGTTCGAATCGGTGGCGGCCGGCTTGGCCGCATCGGCCTGCTCGGGCTTGGCAGCGTCGGCCGGTGCCTTGCCTGCGGCCGGTGCCGCGCCCGCCGGAGCGGCGCCGCCTGCGGCAGGCTTGCCGTTGGCGTCTTGCCCGGGGGTCCACGGCTTGGCCACCGCCGGTGCACCTTCCTTGACCTTCTGCACGCCGGCCACGATCACCTTGTCACCGGCGGCCAGGCCGTCGCTGACCAGCCAGTTGCCGTTCTGCGCGCCATCGGTCTTCACGTTCTTGCGCACGACCTTGCCGTCGGCGCCGACCACCATCACGTAGCCGCCGGTGGTATCGCGCAGCAGGGCCTGCTGCGGTACCAGGTAGGCGTTGTTGCGCTCGCCCAGGTTGGCCTGGAAGCTGACGAAGGCACCTGGCAGCAGGATCTGCTGCGGGTTCGGCAGCACAGCGCGCAATGACACTGCACCGGTGGCCGGGTCGACCGTAGTGGAGGAGAAGTCCAGCGTGCCCGGCTCGCTGTAGGTGCTGCCATCGGCCAGCTTCACTGCCACCGTCGCCTTGCCGTCGCCGGACAGCGCCAGCGCGCCCTTGGCCTGCTGCGCGCGCAGCTGGGTCAGTTCGTCCACGCTCAGCGAGAAGTTCACGTACAGCGGGTCGAGCTGATCGACGGTGGTCAGCAGGGTCACATCGCCCTGGCCGACCAGTGCGCCCTCGGTGACCTGCTGCTTGTTGGCCACGCCACTGATCGGCGCGGTCACTTCGGCGTAACCCAGGTTGATCCGCGAGGAGGTCACGGCGGCTTCGGCCTGCTTGACCGCGGCCAGCGCGGTGCGCTCGGCCGACTCGGCGTTGTCCAGGTCGGACTTGGAGACGAACTGCTGCGGCGCCAGCGAGCGTGCACGGTCGGCGGCCACCTTGGCGTTGGCGTAGGTCGCGCGGGCCGAGGCCAGCTGCGCTTCAGACGCATTGAGCGAGGCACGCAGCGGCGCCGGGTCGATCAGGAACAGGGTCTGGCCCTGCTTGACCTGCGAGCCTTCCTGGTAGACGCGCTTGAGCAGCACGCCCGGCACCCGCGCGCGCACGTCGGCACTGCGGAACGGCGACAGGCGGCCGACCAGCTCACGCTGCAGCGGCAGGGTCTGCGGCTTGGCGTCGATCACGCCCACCTCCGGCGGCGGGGGCGTCTGCTGTTCCGGCTTCTTGCAGGCAGCCAGCGCGACAGCAACGGCGCACGTCAAGGCAAGGGTGCGGAGTGGGGCGGTCATCAGGAGGAACTCCGGGGTTGGTTTGTAGACGGGGCCGCCGACGGCTGTGGCGCGAAGGCGCGCAGGAAGCTGTCGACGGAGAACTCTGCCCAACGCCGACGCAGCAGTGCGTCATCACGGTGGGGGGTATGGAAACGCTGTTTGTCGAAATCCTGACCGGCAATCATGCTCAGCAGCAGTTCGGCCATGAAGTGCGGGTCGTCATGCCGGAGCTGGCCACGCATGCAAACGGTTTCAATCCATTCAGCAAGATGAAGCGTCAGCGCGCCGGCACCGTGCCGGTACAGCGTACGCGCCTCTTCGGGAAACTGGGCCGCATCGGCGGCAATCAGCCGGCAGGCCTGGCCCACGTGCGGTTGGTTGAAGTGCTCCAGGAAGTCAATGGCGAACTGGAGCAGGCTGGCACGCAGGTCGTCAGTGCGGAGTGCACGGACCATGGCGCCGGTGGCGTGGCCGACATGGCGCTGCATCACCCGGCGCAGCAGCTCCTGCTTGCTGCCGTAGCGCGAGTACAGGGTCTGCTTGGAGCAGCCCGCATGCTGGGCCACTGCGTCCATGCTCATCTGCATGCCCTGCTGGGCCAACAGCTGGCGTACGGCTTCGAACACGCGCTCATCGCGTGCGTCGAGGGCAACGGGGAGGTAGGCCGGATTCACGCGGTGGACTATACCGTCCAGTTCAGGATTGTGGAATCGAAACGGCGTTGCCGCGTGTGTCTTCCGGTAACACGCTTTGCCGATCCTGTCGCCAGAGCCGAACCGGGCGCCATCACCCTACCGGCGCGAACTGAATAGGCGTCTAAACCGCAGCAAACCCGAATCTGCTTATTCCGTCCTGCAGCAAGGCCTTTTCCCGCGGTAGGGCTACAATTTCATTTTCCCAACTGAGCAAGCGCATCGCTCTGCCATGAAACCGCAAAAAACCGCAGCCAAGACCGTGAAAAACAAGACCAAACCAGCAGAAGCGGAGGTCGCAGTGACCGCTGGTTTCTCCCTGGAGCCGGTGTACACGGCCTTGCGCAAGCGCTACCCCGCGGCCGCACAGGCCGAAGCAGTGGCCTTTGCCACTGACTTCTACAAGCGCATGGAGGCGGACGAGTTCCCGCACCACAGCGCTGAAGAGTGGGCCGCTCTCGCGGCTGAGACGCTGGAATTCGCCCGTGCCCGCAAGGCTGGCAAGGCCAACGTCCGCGTGTTCAATCCGACCGCGAAGGCCAACGGTTGGGAATCGCCGCATACCGTGCTGCAGATCGTCAACGACGACATGCCGTTCCTGGTCGACACCGTCACCATGTCGCTGGCCGAGCAGGGCGTGGGTGTCCACGTGCTGGGCCACCCGGTGCTGCGCTTCACCCGCGACAAGGCCGGCAAGCTGGTCAAGGTCGGCGAGGGTGATGCCGAGTCGGTGATGCTGCTGGAGATCGACCGCCAACCGGCCGACGCCATGGCCGCCATCGAACAGGCCATCAACAAGGCGCTGGATGAAGTGCGTGCGATCGTGCGCGACTGGCAGCCGATGAAGGACAAGGCGCTGGCACTGGCCGACGACCTGGGCAGCCGCCAGCTGCCGGTCGACGACGCGTCGCGCAAGGAAGCACAGGAGTTCCTGCGCTGGGCCGCTGACAACCACTTCACCTTCTTCGGCTACCGCGAGTACCGCGTCGAGAAGCAGGGCAAGGAAGAGGTGCTGGCGCCGCTGAACGACACCGGCCTGGGCCTGATGCGCGGCAAGGACAAGTCCGCCGCCCGTCCGGTCAAGACCCTGGCCGCGCAGGGCCTGAACACCACGTCCGGTTTGAAGGACGCGCTGATCCTGACCAAGACCAATGCCCGTTCGCGCGTGCACCGCGCCGGTTACATGGACTACATCGGCGTGCTGGAGTTCGACGCCAAGGGCAAGATCATCGGCGAGCAGCGTTTCCTCGGCCTGTTCACCTCCAGCGCCTACAACCGTCGCCCGTGGGAAATCCCGCTGGTGCGCCAGCGCCACGAGCACGTGATGAAGCAGTCCGGCCTGGCCCCGGCCAGCCACAGTGGCAAGGCCCTGCGCCATATCCTGGAAACCCTGCCGCGCGAAGAACTGTTCCAGTCCAGCGAGGACGAACTGTTCCGCACCGCGATGGGCGTGCTGGGCCTGCAGGAACGCGTGCGCAGCCGCCTGTTCCTGCGCCGCGACAAGTACAGCCGTTTCATCTCCGCGCTGGTCTACCTGCCGCGCGAGCGCTTCAACACCGACGTGCGCCTGCGCATCGAAGCGATGCTGAAGGACGCGCTGCACGGCGAGTTCGTCGACAGCTCGGTGGTGCTGGGCGAATCGCCGCTGGCCCAGGTGCACCTGATCGTGCGCCCGAAGCCGGGTGAAATGCTCGACGTCGATACCGCCGAACTGGAGCAGAAGCTGGCCCAGGTCCTGCGCAACTGGCAGGACGACCTGCGCGAGGCGCTGGTGGCCCGCCATGGCGAGACCGAAGGCCTGCGCATCGCCGCCCGCATCGGCAAGGCGCTGCCGGCCGGTTACATCGAAGACAACAGCACGGCTGTTGCGGCCAACGATGTCAGCCAGCTCGACGCGCTGACCGGCCCGGACGACCTGCGCCTGAGCCTGCAGGCCGTGCCGCGCGAAAGCGGCGATGGCCTGCGCCTGAAGCTGTATCGCCAGCTGGATGACATCCCGCTGTCGGACGCGCTGCCGATGATGGAAAACATGGGCCTGCGCGTGATCGCCGAGCGTCCGTACCGCCTGTCGGTCGACAACGCCCCGGTATACGTGCAGGACTTCGAGGTCGAGTCCACCGCTGGCGCGATCGATGCCGCCAGTGTCGATGAAGCCTTCGGCGAGACCTTCGCCCGCGTCTGGCACGGCGATGCCGAGAACGATGGCTTCAACCGCCTGGTGCTGGCGGCCGGCCTGCACTGGCGCCAGGTCGCCATGCTGCGTGGCTACTGCAAGTACCTGCTGCAGACCGGCGTGCCGTTCTCGCAGGCCTACGTGGAAGGCACGTTCGCGCGCTACCCGCTGCTGGCCCGTCTGCTGGTCGAGCTGTTCGAAGCCCGCTTCGATCCGGCCACCGGCCACGAGAGCAAGGACGACATCGCCGCCGGCCAGGCCCAGCTGAAGGCCCACTTCGATGTGCTGGCTGCTGGCGACGAGGCCACCCTGAAGGTGCTCAAGACCGTGGTCGACGCCCGCAAGGGCGACCGTGACGCGCAGATGCAGGCCGCGCGCGATGCGCTGCTGAAGCTGATGGACCGCGTGTCCAGCCTGGACGAGGACCGCATCCTGCGCTCGTTCATGGGCGTGATCGACGCGACCCTGCGCACCAGCTACTACCAGACCGATGCCAACGGCCAGCACGGCCATGTCATCAGCTTCAAGTTCGATTCGGCGCTGGTGCCGGACCTGCCGAAGCCGCGCCCGTACCGCGAGATCTTCGTATACGGCCCGCGCGTGGAAGGTACCCACCTGCGCTTCGGTGCGGTTGCGCGTGGCGGCCTGCGCTGGTCGGATCGTCGCGAAGACTTCCGTACCGAAGTGCTGGGCCTGGTCAAGGCACAGATGGTCAAGAACACCGTCATCGTGCCGGTCGGTGCGAAGGGTGGCTTCTTCGCCAAGACCCCGCCGGTGAACGGCGACCGCGATGCGATCTTCGCCAACGGCGTGGCCTGCTACAAGCTGTTCATCCAGGGCCTGCTGGACATCACCGACAACATCGTCAACAACAAGATCGTGCCGCCGCTGGATGTCGTGCGCCACGACATGGACGATCCGTACCTGGTGGTGGCCGCCGACAAGGGCACCGCGACCTTCTCCGACATCGCCAACGGCCTGGCCGTCGCGCACGGCTTCTGGATGGGCGATGCGTTCGCCTCCGGTGGTTCGGTCGGCTACGACCACAAGGGCATGGGCATCACCGCGCGCGGTGCGTGGGAATCGGTCAAGCGCCACTTCCGTGCGCTGGGCCGTGACAGCCAGAGCCAGGACTTCACTGCGGTCGGCGTCGGCGACATGTCCGGCGACGTGTTCGGCAACGGCATGCTGCTGTCGCGCCACATCCGCCTGGTCGCTGCGTTCGACCACCGCCACATCTTCCTGGACCCGAATCCGGATGCGGCCACGTCGTTCATCGAGCGTGAGCGCCTGTTCACCCTGCCGCGTTCGAGCTGGGCCGACTACGACACCAAGCTGATCAGCAAGGGCGGCGGCGTGTACCCGCGCAGCCTGAAGTCGATCGAGATCACCCCGCAGGTGCGTGAGGCGCTGGGCCTGGACGAGAACGTCAAGGCGCTGTCGCCGAACGATCTGATGAGTGCGATCCTGAAGGCACCGGTCGACCTGCTGTGGAACGGTGGCATCGGTACCTACGTCAAGGCCGCCAGCGAACAGCACAGCGACGTCGGCGACCGTGCCAACAACGCGCTGCGCGTGAACGGTGGCGAGCTGCGCTGCAAGGTGGTGGGCGAGGGCGGCAACCTGGGCATGACCCAGCTGGGCCGCATCGAGGCTGCCCAGGCCGGCGTGCTGCTCAACACCGACTTCATCGACAACTCGGCCGGCGTCGATACCTCCGACCACGAAGTCAACATCAAGATCCTGCTCAACGATGTGGTGCGGGCCAAGAAGCTGACCGTCGAGCAGCGCAACAAGCTGCTTGCGTCGATGACCGATGAGGTCGCCGAGCTGGTGCTCAACGACAACTACCGCCAGAACCAGGCGCTGAGCCTGATGGAGCGGATGGCAGTCAAGCGCCTGGGGTCCAAGCAGCACTTCATCCGCACCCTGGAACAGCAGGGCCTGCTCGATCGCCAGATCGAGTTCCTGCCGTCCGATGCCGAGCTCTCGCAGCGCAAGGCACGCGGCCAGGGCCTGACCCGTCCGGAGCTGTCGGTGCTGCTGTCCTATTCCAAGCTGGTGGCGTTCAACCAGCTGCTGGATTCGGACATTCCGGAAGATCCGTACCTGTCCAAGGAGCTGCAGCGCTACTTCCCGACCCCGCTGCAGAAGAAGTACGCCGACGCGATGGAGCGTCACCGCCTGAAGCGCGAAATCATCGCCACGGCCGTGACCAACCAGACCATCAACCGCATGGGCGCCACCTTCCTGATGCGCATGCAGGAAGACACCGGTCGTTCCATCGCCGAGGTCGCCAAGGCCTACACCATCAGCCGTGAAACGCTGGATGCACGCGCACTGTGGGCGCAGATCGATGCCCTCGACGGCAAAGTGCCGGAGTCGGTGCAGATCGACGCACTGGAAGTGATCTGGAAGCTGCAGCGTTCGTTCGTGCGCTGGCTGCTGTCGCGCCCGGGCGCGATGCCGGGCATCACCGAGGCGGTCAACCGCTACCAGGGCCCGTTCAACGACATTCGCGTTGCTTCGGGTGTGCTGCCGGATTCGCAGCGTCCGACCTACGAAGCTCTGGTGGCCGAGTGGAAGGAAAAGGGCCTGCCGTCCGCGCTGGCGCAGCAGCTGGCCGAACTGCACTTCCTGGAGCCGGCGTTCGACATCATCGAACTGGCCCGCACCCGCAAGCTGAAGCCGGTGGACGTGTCCAAGGTCCACTTCCGCCTGGGCGATGCCCTGCAGCTGCCGTGGCTGTTCGAGCAGGTCGACGCGCTGGAGGTCAACGGTCGTTGGCACGCCGTGGCACGTGGCGTGCTGCGTGACGAGCTGGCCGCCAACCACCGCAACCTGGCCGGCCAGGTGCTGGGCACCAAGGGTGGCAGTGCTGAAGCCAAGGTGGCCGCCTGGATGGGCCGCGACGACAACAGCCTGCGCTTCACCCTGGCGATGCTGGCCGAACTGGCCGAGCAGAAGACCCTGGACTACCCGACCGTTTCGGTCGCAGTCCAGCGCCTGGGCCAGCTCGCTGCGCACGGCGCGTAAGTGACGTAGCGCTGGGCCATGCCCGGCCTGCGTGGAGAAAAGGAGCGGCCCCGCGAAAGCGGGGCCGTTCTGCATTGCCTTGGTAGTGCCGGCCGCTGGCCGGCAACTGCATGAACCGTTATCGGCTGAAGCTGCCGGCCAGCGGCCGGCACTACCGGGTATGCTCTTGCTGGCACACCCACCCGGATCCACCGATGAGCGACACCCCCCGCATCGCTTTCCTGGCCAGCACCGCTGAGCCCGCGCAGATGGCCCGCGCGGCGATGGTCTCGCGTTATGGCGATCACGCGCCGGAGCAGGCCGACGTGCTGTGCCCGCTGGGGGGCGACGGCTTCATGCTGCAGACCCTGCATCGGCATGGGCACCTGGGCAAGCCGGTGTTCGGCATGAAGCTGGGCACCGTGGGCTTCCTGATGAACCAGTACCGCGGCGACGATGACGTGCAGGCGCGCATCGCCCGTGCCGAACCGGCCAACCTGCGCCCGTTGGAGATGGTGGCGCTGACCGAATCGGGCACCAGTACCGGGTCGCTGGCCTACAACGATGTTTCACTGCTGCGCCAGACCCGGCAGGCTGCGCATATCGGCATCGACCTGAACGGCCAGGAGCGCGTGGCCGAACTGATCGGTGACGGCGTGCTGGTCGCCACCCCGGCCGGCAGCACCGCCTACAATTATTCCGCGCACGGCCCGGTGTTGCCGCTGGGGTCGCATACCATCGCGCTGACGCCGCTGGCCCCATATCGGCCGCGACGCTGGCGCGGGGCGATCCTCAAGGCCGATACCGAAGTGCGCTTCCGCGTGCTCGATCCCTACAAGCGTCCGGTCAGCGTCACCGCTGACTCGCACGAGACCCGCGACGTAGTGGAGGTGACCATCCGCGAGTCCAGGGACCGGCGCGTGACCCTGCTGTTCGACCCGGAACACAACCTGGAAGACCGGATCCTGAGCGAACAGTTCGTTTTTTGAGGACAATGGGCGGCCGGCCCTGCCGACCGCTTGAAGGACCCCCACCGATGGGCGACAACTCCCCCCGTTTGCTGACCGTCGCGGTCACCTCGCGCGCGCTGTTCGACCTCGAGGAAAGCCATGCGCTGTTCGAGAGCGATGGCGTGGCGGCCTATGCAGAATTCCAGCGCCAGCATGAGGACGACATCCTCGGACCTGGCGTGGCCTTCCCGGTAGTGCGCAAGCTGTTGGCCCTGAACCAGGGCGCCAGCCCGGAGGACCCGCGGGTCGAGGTGATCCTGCTGTCGCGCAATTCGGCCGACACCGGCCTGCGCATCTTCAATTCGATCCAGCACTATGGCCTGGGCATCATCCGCGCGACGTTCACCGCCGGCGAGCCGACCTGGCCCTACGTGAAGCCGTTCGGCACCGACCTGTTCCTGTCGGCCAACCCCGAATCGGTGCGCAGCGCGCTGCGCCATGGCATCGCGGCGGCGACCATCCTGCCCAAGCCGCCTGGCGAGACCGCAGCCGCAGCGGCCGACCAGATCGACATCGGTCGCCCTGCCGGGCAGCTGCGCATCGCCTTTGACGGTGACGCGGTGATCTTTGGTGACGAGAGTGAACGCATTTCGCGCGAGCAGGGCGTGGAAGCCTTTGGCCGCCATGAGCGCGAACGGGCCCGCGAGCCGCTCAGCGGCGGTCCGTTCCGTGGCTTCCTGTCAGCGCTGCACACGCTGCAGGAAGTATTCCCTGCCGGCGAGAGCGCGCCGATCCGTACCGCACTGGTGACTGCGCGTTCGGCGCCGGCCCATGAGCGGGTGATCCGCACCCTGCGCGAGTGGGGCGTGCGCCTGGACGAAGCGCTGTTCCTCGGCGGCCGGCACAAGGGGCCGTTCCTGCAGGCGTTCGGCGCCGACATCTTCTTCGACGATTCGCAGCACAACATCGACAGCGCCCGCGAGCATGTGGCTGCCGGCCACGTACCGCACGGCGTCGCCAACGAGGGATAGGGCGGATTCGACCGGCAGGTGCCAACCGTTGGTTGGCACTGCCGTCAGGCCACGGGTCCGATCAAGGGCTGCCCGACATCCCCAACTGCAGATCCACCACCTTCCAGCGCAGCCCCTGCGGCTCCAGTACCACCTTCATCGGCGGCTGGCCCGGACCGCGATCGACATCGATCACGAAGCGGTCCAGCGCTTCGAAATGGTGTTCGGCATGCTTCAACGGTCGCGCCGGTTCGGTTGGGCCGAAGGCATCGCCGCCCTGCAGTTCATTGCGGCCGCGCTTCCACAGCACGTGGCCCTGCAGCATCGCGCCGATCCCGGTGGGGGTCACCATGGTGTCCACCGCGGCACCGCCCAGCTGGTCGCCCAGCCCGTACAGCAGGGCACCGAAGGGACTGGCCGCCACGTCCGGGCCGGCCTGGCGCACCAGGTAGTCATTGAGCTGCGCGCGCAGGCTGCTGCGCACGCGCGGGAAATCGACGTAGCGTTCCAGGCGCGCGGTGTCGCGCTGCTCGATGGCCTTGGAAAGGCCATGGACGGTCAGGTAGGGGCCGCCGAACCACCAGGCCGCCAGGGCCAGGACCAGCAGCACAACCAGTGCGGAGAGTTTCTTCATGGCGGACAGACTGCCGCAACGGCGGCAGTGCGGGGTGAAGACTCAATGACTGGGCGAACCACGGCCATCACCGAAGGCATCGACCAGCTGTTGCCGTTCCGCCGGGGTCAGCGCCTCAAGGCGCGTCGCCAGCACTTCGTCCAGGCTGCCGGTGCGGGTGGTGCCCAGAATGCCGCTGGCGACGCCGCGATGGCCCAGGGCGTAGGCAAACGCGGTCTGGGCGGGGCGCTGGCTGTGGATGGCGGCGATGGTGTGGCGCATCCGGCGTGCGCTGTGCATCAGGGAGCGGCTGCTTGGCTTGAGCCAGGCTCTGGCCAGGTACCAGGCGTCGGCCGGGCGCGGCAGGCGGGCCCGTGATGGCAGCAGGTGGCCCTGCGCCAGCACGGTGCCGGCCAGCACGCCGATACCGGCCGCGTGCAGCCGGTCGATGAGGGGTTCACGATCCTGCTGCAGGGCGTTGTAGTCCAGAAGCACCACGTCGAACAGCGTGGGATGGTCGATCATCCAGCACAGGGTCGACGCCGTGTGCGTATTGATGCCGGTGTGCCGGATCAGCCCGCGTTCGCGCAGTCGCTGCAGTGCGGCCAGCAGGTCATCGTTGATGTCGTGCTGGCTGGCACCATGCAGCTGGTAGATATCGAGGTAATCCAGGCCGAGGTTGCGCAGCGAGGCTTCGCAGCTGGCGGTGATGGCCGCTGGCGAAAAATTGCGCTGCTCGGCGCCGCTGACGCCGGCCTGGCCGGTCAGCGTGCCGCCCTTGCTGGAGATCACCAGCGAATCGCGCGGGTATTGCTTGAGCAAGGAGCGCAGGATGCGGCCCAGCCGCGGCTCGGCGTGGAAACCGGAGTAGTTGTGACCGGTGTCCAACAGGTTCACGCCCCGTGCCAGTGCATGCTCGACGACGTGCGCGGCCGACTGCTCCGGGAAGCGCCGATGCCCCCAGAAGCCGGAGCACCCAAGGCCGACCGGCGAAACCGCCAGGCCGGTGCGGCCCAGCGTGCGCCGTTGGTGCGCCAACGGCATCAGAATTCCAGGTCCAGCGCTGCGCACAGATAGTCGACGAACGGGCCGAGTGCGGCCAGATCCTTGCCCAGCGTGGACAGCAGGCGTGGGCCGGTCATGGTGGCGTCATCCAGCGGGCGCCACATCACCCAGTTGCGGTGCTTGAGGTCGTCGATGAACTCGAAGTCGGCCGGGAAGCCGCGCGGCGGACGCACCAGCTTTTCGCTCTCCTCGAACTCGAAGCGCTTGCGCAGCGCAGGTGCATGGGCCGCGGCCTTCCAGCTGCCCGGATTGTCGAGGATGAAGTGGCGCACGCGGCGCTGGGTTTCCGGTTCCGGGTGCCACAGGCCGGCACCGACAAAGCTCTCGCCTGGCTGCAGGTGCACATAGAACGAGGGCGCGGCCACTTCGCGACGGCGCTCATGGAACAGGCGCGCACCCTGCCAGGTCTTGTAAGGCGATTTGTCGTTGGAGAAACGCGCGTCGCGGTGGATGCGGAACAGTGAGCCGCCGACGCCGCGGGTATCAGCGCGGAAGTGTTCGCTGACCTCGGCAAGGGCTGGCTGAAGATCACCCAACAGGCGCAGGAACGGCTGTCGCACATGCTCTTCGTACTGCTGGCGGTGGTCGTTGAACCACGCCTTTTCGTTGTGGCGCGCCAGGCTGCGCAGGAACTTGAAGCTGGCGTCCGAGAAATAGGTACTCACAAGGTCTCCTGCAGGTGCTGGCCCCAGTCGCGCAACGATTGCAGCAGGGCCTGGCGCCGCGCGTCGTCGGGCGACTCGGCGGCCAGCGCATCGAGCTGCTGCTGGTACTGGGGCAGGTTGAGTTCGCCCAGGCCGCCGTCTCCCAGCAGGCGCTGGCGCCGGTAATCCTGCCAGCGCTGGCGTTCAGCCGGCGCGAGGCTGTCGGGATGATTGCGCGCACGGTAGCGGAACAGCAGCTCCGGCAGGCGCGGGTCGCGGAAGCGGCCTTCCAGCGCGGCCAACTGCTCCGGTGCGGTGGTGCGGGCCAGCGCCAGCAGCGGTTTGTCGCCGTTGCCGAGGAAGCCGTCGTACAGGGAGGCATCGACGTCGGCCACGGTGGCCGCGCGCGGCTGGTTGTAGACCTGGCGCGCCTTCTCGGCAAGCTGAGGGGCGAACCCGCGCAGCCGTTCAACCTTGGCCTCGATCGCGGCCACGTCCAGGCCCAGGCGCGCGTGGTCGTCGCCACGAAGGTGGTTCCAGGCGACCAGGGCGGGCACCTTGTTCAGGTGCACTTCCTTCAGCGGCACCCGTGCCACGCCCTCGGGCAGTTCACTGGCGCGCAGGTACAGGCGCTGTGCGATCACCTCGGCCGGCAGGGCCAGCAGGTCGTCGATGTCGCCGTCCAGGTCGAACACGATCACCCGGTTGCTGATCGTCGGGTGCACGGCCAAGGGCAGCACCGGCGCCGCGCACAGACGGCTGGCGGGGTAGCGCATGGAAATGTGCAGCACCGGCGTCATCGCGGTGACATCCAGCAGGGTGCCGACGAAACGCTTGTCGCGCAGCTTCAGGGCGTAGTCCCACAGGCGCGGCTGCGACTGCTTGAACAGCCGTGCCATGCCGATCGTGGCTCGCACGTCGGATAGCGCTTCGTGCGCATCACCCTCGCGCACGTTGTTGGCTTCGGCCAAGTGCTCGAGTTTGAACGAGGTGGCACCGTCCTCGCGCAGCGGCCACTGGATGCCATCCGGGCGCATCGCGCGCATCAGCCGCAGCATGTCCAGCAGGTCCCAGCGCGAATTGCCGTTGCGCCACTCGCGTTCGTATGGGTCATGGAAGTTGCGGAACAGGCCGTAGCGGACGAATTCATCGTCGAAGCGCAGCGTGTTGTAGCCCAGCGCGCAGGTGCCGGGTCGCGACATCAGTTCGTTGATGCGGTCGAAGGCTTGGGACTCGCTGATGCCTTCGGCCAAGGCCTGCTGCGGGGTGATGCCGGTGACCAGGGTGGCCATCGGCGAGGGCAGCAGGTCATCGGCCGGGCGCACGAAGAAGCTGACCGGCGTGTCGATCTCGTTGAGGTCGGCGTCGGTGCGGATGGCGGCGAACTGCGAGATGCGGGTGCGCCGTGGATCCTGGCCGAAGGTTTCCAGGTCGTAGAACAGGAAGCTGTCAGCCATCAGTGCGCACCCTCCAGGACCGGTAGCTGCGCGTGGATCTGCGCTTCCAGCGCCGCCCAGTCGATGTTGTCCAGCGACTCGTGGCCGACCGTGGCCGCCGCCAGCAAATCGCGCTGCAGTTCGGTGCGGCGCAGCGCTTCGGCGTACGGCGTGTGCAGGAAGGTGACCATCGTGTAGTGCGGGACGAAGCGGGTCGGCCAGCGTCGCTGCAGTTCCTGCTCCAGTTCGCGCTGCAGCAGGAACGAGGGATCGGCCACGCGGTCGCGCATTTCCAGGTAGTTCTCCAGCGCCATCTGCTGGATCGCGCGTGCATTGGGTTTGCGCTCGGCCTCGAACGCAGCGAACGCACTTTCCAGGTCATCCGCCTCCATCAGGTGACGGGCCAGCGCAACGCAATCCTCGAACGCGCAGTTCATGCCCTGGCCGTGGAACGGCACCATTGCATGCGCGGCGTCGCCGATCAGTACGGCGCGGCCCTGCTGGTGCCAGCGCTCCAGGGTGAGCGTGCCGAGCAGGCCCGGCGGGTGCTGTTCCCAATCCACCCGCAGGTTCGGGATCAGCGGCAGCGCGTCCGCGAACTCGCGAGCGAACAGCGCCTCGGCCTGCGCACCGGTATTGATCGTGGCAAAGCTGGGATCGCCCTGGTTGGGCAGGAACAGGGTGACGGTGAAGGTGCCTTCATGATTGGGCAGGGCGATGCACATGTAGTGGCCGCGTGGCCAGATGTGCAGCGCGTTGCGCTCGATGCGGAAGCCCCCGTCTTCGGCCGGCGGAATCTCCAGCTCCTTGTAGGAGTGATCGAGGAAGGCGATGTCCTCGCCCAGCGGCGCGCGCCGGTTCATTGCCGCACGCAGCGCCGAACCGGCACCGTCTGCACCGATCAGGGTGTCGAAGCGGATGTCGTGCGGGCTGTCATCGCGGTCATCGATGAAGCGGGCGTAGCCGGCATCGAAATCAACGGTGTGCAGGCGGCGATGGAAATGCACGGTGGCCCCTGCCTGTTCGGCCAGTTCCAGCAGCGTGGTGTTCAGGTCGCTGCGGTGGATCGACCAGATCACTTCGCTGTCATCACGGCCATAGCGCTGCAGCTGCGGTTCGCCGTCGCGTGGATGCACCATGCGTCCGCGCATCATCACCGCGCGCGCCATCACCTCGTCTTCCACACCGGCCTGGCGCAGGGCGTTGCGCCCACGCTCGGCCAGCGCCAGGTTGATCGAGCGGCCGCTCTCGTAGTCGGCCACGCGCGGATCGCCGCGGCGTTCGTACAGGGTGATGCGCCAGCCCTGGCGTGACAGCAGGATGGCCAGCAGGGAGCCGGCGAGGCCGGCACCGATAATGCTCAACGAGCGGGAGGCGTGTGCGATCAACGAACTGTCCAGCAGTAGGGGAGGGACCGGCTCAAAGGCCGGCCCAGGCTTCCACTTCCTCGACGAAGTGGTGCACGTCCAGGTAGCGGTTGTAGAGCGGGGTGGGCGAGATGCGGATCACGTCGGGCTCGCGCCAGTCGCCGAGCACGCCGATGCTGCGCAGGTGCTCGAACAGGGCGCGCCCGCGCTCGCGGCCGCCGATCACGCGCAGCGACAACTGGCAGCCGCGGCGCTGCGGGTCTGCCGGGGTGATGATCTCCAGCACCTGCGGCAGGCGTGCGCGCACCAGTGCTTCGAGCATGCCGGTCAGCGCCAGCGATTTGCTGCGCAGCGCGTCCATGCCGGCTCGCTCGAACAGGTCCAGCGAGGCGCGCAACGGTGCCAGCCCCAGAATGGGCGGATTGCTCAGCTGCCACCCTTCGGCACCGATGGCCGGGGTGAACTGCGGTGCCATCTGGAAACGGGTGGCTTCCTCATGGCCCCACCAGCCAGCGAATCGGGGCAGGGTGGTGTCGCGATGGTGGCGCTCGTGCACGAAGGCGCCGGCAACCGCGCCCGGGCCGCTGTTGAGGTATTTGTAATGGCACCACACCGCAAAGTCCGGCGCCACGTCATGCAGGCGCAGCGGCAGGTTGCCCACCGAATGCGCCAGGTCGAAGCCGATGCGCGCCCCCTGCAGGCGTGCGGCGCGGGTGATTGCATCGAGGTCGAAGGCCTGACCGGTGCGGTACTGCACGCCGGGCCACAGCACCAGCGCCAGGCGCGGGCCGTGCTCGGCGATGGCGCGTTCGATCGCGGTCAGCGAGATCGTGCCGTTGGCTTCGTCCGGCTGCACTTCCACCAGGCACCGGGCCGGGTCGAAGCCATGGAAGCGGATCTGTGCTTCGACCGCGTGGCGGTCGGTCGGGAATGCGCCGGCTTCCATCAGGATCACCGGGCGCTGCGTGGTCGGCCGGTAGAAGCTGACCATCATCAGATGCAGATTCACGCTCAGCGTGTTCATCGCCACCACTTCGCTGGGCAGCGCACCGACCACGCGGGCCAGCTGCGCGCTCACCAGGCGGTGGTAGGACAGCCACTGGGTAGGGCCGGTGAAGTGGCCTTCCACCGCCAGCTCGCCCCACTGCTTCATCACTTCCTGCACCGCGGCCTGAGCGCCACGCGGCTGCAGGCCCAGCGAGTTGCCGACGAAGTAGGTCTGCTCGCCGCCGCCATGGCGCGGAATCAGGAATTCGTTACGCATCGGACGCAGCGGATCGGCGGCGTCCAGGGCAATGGCGTGGGTGCGGCTGAGCAGGTCGGACATGGTCGGGCAACAGGCTGCAACGGGACCGCCAGTGTAGCGCTTGGCGGCGTGCCTGCCGCCGAACCTGTAGAGCCGAGCCCATGTTCGGCTGCCGGGCCACGAAGCCGAGCATGGGCTCGGTTCTACAGGGGCAGGTGCTCAGCCCGCCGCCGGCACCGGCAGCGGATCCACGTGCCCGCACTGGCTGCAGGTGCGCAGTTCCAGGCTGGCGTGGTAGCGCGCGAACACCTTGGGCAGGTCGGTCTCGATGTTCTGCAGCGCGAAGAACTCTTCGTGCAGCTTGTGGTTGCAGCGTTCGCAGTGCCAGATCACCCCGTCCTTCTCGTGCGGCAGGCGCTTGCGCTCGACCACCAGGCCGATGCCCCCGGGCGGGCGGCGCGGCGAGTGCGGCACCTTCGCCGGCAGCAGGAAGACCTCGCCGGCGCGGATCGGGATGTCACGTACCGCACCGTCCTCCTGCACCTTCAGCACCATCTCGCCCTCGAGCTGGTAGAACCACTCCGGGCCTTCGTCGTAGTGATAGTCGGTGCGCGAATTCGGCCCGCCGACCACCATCACGATGAAATCGCCGTTGTCGATCATCTTGTTGCCCACCGGCGGCTTCAGCAGGTGGCGGTTCTCTTCGATCCAGGCGTGCAGGTTGATCGGCGAAGCGAGCATGGTGGTCATCCGTGGGGGATCAGTCGCGACGGCCCTTGCGCGGCACGAAGGATAGTGCCTTCTCATATGCCGGCTGCAGCTCTTCCAGCGAGCCTACGTCGATGCCCATTTCACGCACGCGACCGTCCTTCAGGCTGTACACCCAGCCATGCACCATCAGCTTCTGGCCGCGGGCCCAGGCGTCCAGCACGATGGTCGAGCGACAGAGGTTGGCGACCTGCTCGATCACGTTCAGCTCGCACAGGCGGGCGTGCTTGAGTTCATCGTCTTCGATCGCATCGAGGATGCCCTGGTGCTTCTGAACGACGTCGCCGACGTGGCGCAGCCAGTTGTCGGCCAGGCCGACGCGGGTATTGTGCAGGCAGGCGTGCACGCCGCCGCAGCCGTAATGGCCGACGATCAGAATGTGCTTGACCTTCAGCTGGTCCACCGCGTACTGCACCACGCTCAGGCAGTTCAGGTCGGTGTGGGCGACCACGTTGGCAACGTTGCGGTGCACGAACACTTCGCCGGGTGCCATGCCGATGATCTGGTTGGCCGGAACTCGTGAATCGGAGCAGCCGATCCACAGGTACTCGGGATGCTGCTGCTTGGCCAGCTGGTGGAAGAAGTCCGGGTCTTCCTTCTCGATGCGGTCGGCCCAGTCGCGGTTGTTCTGCAGCAGCTTGTGGATGTCTTTCATGTTCGGATGCCTGGCGTCGGGTGGGGGCGCGCCGCAGCCATCCGGCTGCGTCGTCGCGGGAATCTGGGGCGTTCAGCCGCTGCGGGTGGCCTGTTCGCGGTGCCAGCGCATCCACTGCGCCAACTCGGTGGAGGAAGGGGTGCCCAGCTGTTCCAGTTCGGCGATCACGGCACGCTGGTTCGCATCGGGGTGGTTCTGGCTCAGCTTCAGCTTCAGCTGCACGTGTTCAACCTGGAAGCGGAAGCCGACGATGGCGCGCAGCTCCGGGCCGTGTTCGGCGCGCGCGGCATCGAAGCGCCAGGCCTGGCCGACGCTGGCTTCGAAATGGTCGCTGATCGCGCCGACCAGTTCGGCCAGCGCATCGGTGTCGTCGAAGGTGTGCAGCTGGCCGCGCAGCTCGGCGGCCGCATAGTTCCAGGTCGGCACCCGCGCGGCGGGCTCCTTGTCCGGATACCAGCTGGCCGAGACGTAGCCGTGCGGGCCATCGACCAGTACCTTGGCCGCACCGCTGTGGCGCGACTGCGGGTTGGCGCGGGCCCAGTGCCCGCGCAGCTCGATGCGCTCGCCCTCGCGCCGGTACAACACCGGCATCCGCGTCAGCTCCGGCAGGCCATCGCTGCCCGGGGTGAGCACGCTGACGAACGGATCGCGCGCCAGCAGGCGGTCCAGCCAGAGCAGGTCGGTCTCGGCGAAGGCGCGCGGGGTGAACATGCCAGGGTCAGGCGCGCCCGCCCAGCGACTGGATCATGCGGCCACGCAGGCCCTCGTCGCTGTCGGCCTGCGGCGGCTGCACTTCGTGCAGGCTGAAGCCGCGCACCAGCGCGTCCTCCTCGTCCAGGCCGTCATACTCGACGAATTCAGCGTCGAACAGCTGCGAACGGGCGGTGTCTTCACTGTCATAGCTCAGCGTGTTGCCGTCGCTGTCGAGCACTTCGGCGGTGCCGGCAGGGCGCACCCGCAGGCGTGCCCAGATCAGGGTGTTGCCGAGGCTGGCCAGCCACCAGCTGTCGCGCGAAGTGGTGATGTCATTCATGGATGTGTTACCAGAGCGAGGCCAGCCAGAGCAGGGCAGCCATGCCCAGTCCGGCCAGCAGGGTCAGCAGCGATACCCAGGCCGGCGTCGCCAGCCCGGACAATGATCGGTCCGGCTGCTGGCGATAGTCGCGGCGCAGCAGCCAGGCCAGGGCATCGGGCTTGAGGAAGGCGCCGCTGCCGAAGCGCTCGGCGAGCGCCGGATGGCGGTCGCGCACGTGCACCAGGGTCAGCGGCCAGAAGATCACGAAGGCACTGAACCCGGCCACTGCAACGCCAACGAAACAGAGGGCGAAGAACAGGGTCATGGGGGCAGCACCTCCGTGGTCGTTTGGGGCTTAGAAGTCCGCGCTGCCCGGGGCGCGCGGGTAGGGGATCGCATCGCGGATGTTGGACAGCCCGCAGACGTACACCACCAGGCGCTCGAAGCCCAGGCCGAAGCCGGCGTGCGGCACCGAACCATAGCGGCGGAAATCGCGGTACCAGCTGTAGTGCTCGCGATCCAGGCCGAACTGGGCCATGCGCGCATCCAGCACGTCCAGGCGCTCTTCGCGCTGGCTGCCGCCGATGATCTCGCCGATGCCCGGGGCCAGCACGTCCATCGCGGCAACGGTCTTGCCGTCGTCGTTCAGGCGCATGTAGAAGGCCTTGATGTGCTCCGGGTAGTTGGTCACCACCACCGGGCGGCCGACGTGTTCCTCGGTCAGCCAGCGCTCGTGCTCGGTCTGCAGGTCCAGGCCCCATTCCACCGGGAAGTCGAACTTCCTGCCGGACTTCTGCAGCAGGCTGACCGCATCGGTGTAGTCGATGCGCTCGAACGGTGCGTTGATGAAATCTTCCAGCTTGGTGATCGCGTTCTTGTCCACGCGCTCGGCGATGAAGGCCAGGTCGTCGCTGCGCTCGTTCAGCACCGCGCGGAACAGGTACTTCAGGAACTCTTCGGCCAGGCGTGCGTCTTCGGCCAGGTCGGCGAAGGCGATTTCCGGCTCGATCATCCAGAACTCCGCCAGGTGGCGGGTGGTGTGGCTGTTTTCGGCGCGGAAGGTCGGGCCGAAGGTGTAGACCTTGCTCAGCGCCAGGCAATAGGCCTCGACGTTCAGCTGGCCAGACACGGTCAGGAAGGTTTCCTTGCCGAAGAAGTCGCGGCTGAAATCGATCGCGCCCTTCTCGTCGCGCGGCAGGTTCACCATGTCCAGGGTGGACACGCGGAACATCTGGCCGGCGCCTTCGGCGTCGGAGGTGGTGATGATCGGGGTGCTGATCCAGTTGAAGCCGTTCTCGTGGAAGAAGCGGTGCACGGCCTGGGCCAGGCAGTTGCGGATGCGGGTGACCGCCCCGAACAGGTTGGTGCGCGGGCGCAGGTGCGCCACTTCGCGCAGGAACTCCGGCGACATCGGCTTGGGCTGGATCGGATAGGTGAGCGGGTCTTCGACCCAGCCGACCACTTCAAGCGTGCTGGCCTGGATCTCGAACGACTGGCCCTTGCCCTGCGACTTCACCAGGGTACCGGTGCCGATGACCGAGCAGCCGCTGGTCAGCCGCTTGATCTCGTCGAAGTTGCTCAGGGTGTCGTTGGCCACGACCTGGATCGGGGCGAAGCAGGAGCCGTCGCTCACATTCACGAAGGCCAGATTCGCTGAACCGCGCACCGTGCGCACCCATCCGCGTACCGTGACTTCGCCGCCTTCCGGGATCTTCCCGGCAAGCGCATGTTCAACGCTGACCACCGTCATGACTTGAATCCTCTGCTGATCGACTCGATCTGTGAACACGGGAGTTTACCGGTTGCAGCGTTCTGCTTGCGAGGCATTTTTCGCAGCCACAGCTCCTTATAATGTCCCCGTACCTCTGGAGTAGCCCCATGGCCGTCAGCCTGACCCCCGTTGCCTTCGAGCGCGTGCAGCGCTTTGTCGCCCAGACCCCCGGCGCGCTGGGCCTGCGTTTCGGCGTGACCAGGACCGGCTGCTCCGGCTGGGGCCACATCACCGACCTGGCCCGCGATGAGCGCGAGGGCGATACCGTGTTCGAGCAGGACGGCGTGAAGATCTATGTCGACGCCAAGAGCCTGGCGCTGGTGGACGGCACCGTGATCGACTTCGGCAAGCACGGCCTGAGCGAGACCTTCACGTTCAGCAACCCGAACGCCACCGCCGAGTGTGGCTGCGGCGAGAGCTTCACCACCGACGCCGACAAGGCCTGACGGCCGGCCGGGGCCTGATCGTTCTGGTAGCGCCCAACCCGGGTTGGCTGGGCGCTCGCCCCCGGTTCAGGGTGTCAGGTGGCCCACCGGTTGCCCGGCCACCCCATCTGCGCCATAATGCGCGGCTTCCTGCCTCCCTGGCGGGAACCCTTGCCCCACCGCGGTCTCAACGGCGGGGGGCTGTCCGGCCGCAAGGCCACATCCGAAAGGTAGAAAAAAACATGAGTCGTCATTACGAAATCGTGTTCATGGTCCACCCGGACCAGAGCGAGCAGGTCCCGGCCATGATCGAGCGCTACAAGTCGCTGGTCGAGAACGGCAACGGCACCATCCACCGTCTGGAAGACTGGGGCCGCCGCCAGCTGGCGTACCCGATCCAGAACCTGGTGAAGGCCCACTACGTGCTGATGAACATCGAAGCCGACCAGGCCGTTCTGAACGAACTGACCGAGAGCTTCCGCTTCAACGACGCCGTGCTGCGCAACCTGGTCATCAAGCGTGACGAGGCTGACACCGAGCAGTCGCTGATCATGAAGAGCAAGGACGAGAAGGGTGACAAGCCGGAGCGCGGTGAGCGCCGTCGTCGTGACGACGAAGAAGGCGAGTCCAACAACACCGCTGACAACGAAGCCGGCGACGACGCCGCTTCCGCCGCCTAAGGAGCCTTCCCATGTCCAAGTTCTTCCGTCGCCGCAAGTTCTGCAAGTTCACTGCTGAAGGTGTGAAGGAGATCGACTACAAGGATCTCAACACCCTGCGCCAGTACCTGACCGAGAACGGCAAGATCGTGCCGAGCCGCGTCACCGGTACCAAGTCGAAGTACCAGCGCCAGCTGGCGACCGCCGTCAAGCGCGCTCGCTTCCTGGCCCTGATCCCGTACACCGACAACCACGACGTCTGATGCAGGCGGGGCGGCCCGACGCCGCCCCCGCTGTGCCAGCTATTCGGACAGCCTTTGTTGCGGGGCGTTGCCTCGCTAACGAATAACTTATCTGGAGCAATACCATGCAGTTGATCCTCCTGCAGAAAGTCACCAACCTCGGCAACCTGGGCGACCTGGTCGACGTGAAGCCGGGCTACGGCCGTAACTTCCTCGTGCCGCAGGGCAAGGCCGTGCCGGCCACCGAGAGCAACAAGGCCGAGTTCGAAGCCAAGCGCGCCGAATACGAAGCCAAGGCCCAGGCCATCCACGCCGACGCTGAAGGCCGCAAGGCCAAGCTGGAAGGCGCGAGCGTGACCATCGCCGCCAACGCTTCGACCGAAGGCAAGCTGTACGGCTCGGTTGGCCCGCGCGACATCGCCGAGGCCTTCACCGCCGCCGGCCTGCCGCTGGAAAAGAGCGAAGTCATCCTGGGCGAAGGCGCCTTCCGCAACATCGGCGAATACGACGTGCTGGTCCACCTGCACGCCGATGTCGAGACCACCGTCAAGGTCGTCGTCGTCGCCGAAGCCTGATCCCGCGCCGCAAGGCCTGGCATCACCGCAGAACGGGCGCCCGCAAGGGTGCCCGTTTTGTTTTTGGCGCCGTTCCGCGGTGTCGGGCCAGGTCCGTCCGACGGGGGGGGTAATGTTCCACGCCCATTCGTAGAACACGGCCACATCGGTATACTCAGGGCGTCACACCCGTTCCACGGGCATCGATCCCAGCAGGATCAATGACTTGGAGGGTGCACGCAGGCCGCTTGCCGGCCCCAGTCCGGAACCCCTATGCGTCTATCCACGATCAAGCTGTCCGGCTTCAAGTCGTTCGTCGATCCGACCACCCTGCACCTGCCGACCAACATGACCGGCGTGGTGGGGCCCAATGGCTGCGGCAAGTCGAACATCATCGACGCCGTGCGCTGGGTCATGGGTGAGAGTTCGGCCAGCCGCCTGCGCGGCGACTCGCTGACCGACGTGATCTTCTCCGGGTCCAATGCCCGCAAGCCGGTGTCACAGGCCACCGTCGAGCTGATCTTCGACAACTCCGACCACACGATCTCGGGCGAGTACGCCTCGTTCAACGAAATCTCGGTCAAGCGCACGGTCAGCCGCGACGGCACCAGCAACTACTACCTCAACGGCACCAAGTGCCGCCGCCGCGACATCACCGATCTGTTCCTCGGCACCGGCCTGGGCCCGCGCAGCTACTCGATCATCGAGCAGGGCATGATCAGCCAGATCATAGAGGCGCGCCCGGAAGACCTGCGCGTGTACCTGGAAGAGGCGGCCGGCATCTCCAAGTACAAGGAGCGCCGCAAGGAGACCGAGACCCGCATCCGCCACACCCGCGAAAACCTGGACCGTCTGGGCGACCTGCGCGACGAGATCAGCAAGCAGCTGGAGCACCTCAAGCGCCAGGCCAAGCAGGCCGAGCAGTACCAGGCCCTGCAGGAAGAGCGCCGGGTCAAGGACGCCGAGTGGAAGGCGCTGGAATTCCGCGGCCTCGACGGACGCCTGTCCAAGCTGCGCGAAGGCCTGTCGCAGGAAGAAACGCGGCTGCAGCAGCTGATCGCCGACCAGCGTGATGCCGAAGCCCGCATCGAAACCTCGCGCGCGCGGCGCGAAGAGGCTGCCGACGCGCTCAACACCGCGCAGGCGGCGGTCTACCAGGTTGGCAGTACGCTGGCGCGCCTGGAACAGCAGATCCAGCACCAGCGCGAGTTGTCGCAGCGCCTGCACAAGGCACGCGATGAAACCCAGCAGGCCCTGGCCGAACTGGGGCAGCACATCAGCGGTGATGAGGCCAGGCTGAGGGTGCTGCGTGAGGCGGTGGAGGCCGCCACTCCGCAGCTGGAAGCACTGCAGGAAGAAAACGAGATCAAGCAGGAAAGCCTGCGCGAGGCCGAAGAGCGGCTGGCCAGCTGGCAGCAGCGCTGGGAACAGCACACCTCGCAGAGTTCGGAAGCCTCGCGCGCCGGCGATGTCGAGCGCACGCGCGTGGACTATCTGGACAAGCAGATCCTCGATGCCGACCGGCGTCGTGAGGCCCTGGCCGCCGAGCGCGCCGGGCTGGATGTGGATGCGCTGGAAGAGGCCTTCGAGCAGCTGCACCTGCAACACGACACGCAGAAGGCTGCGCTGGATGAGCTGAGCGAAGACGTCGAGCTGCGCAAGCAGGGCGTGGCGGCGGTGCAGGAACAGCAGCGCAATGGCCAGAACGAACTGGCCGAACTACGCAAGCAGGCCAACGGCCTGCGTGGCCGCCTGGCCTCGCTGGAGGCCCTGCAGCAGGCCGCGCTGGGCCAGGAGCAGGGCGCGGCAGTCGCGTGGCTGAAGGCGCGGGGGCTGGATTCTGCGGCGCGTGTCGGCGAGCGCCTCGACGTGGATGCCGGCTGGGAAAACGCGGTGGAAAGCGCGCTCGGCCACTTGATCGAAGGTGTGCTGGTCGATGACCCGGCCAGCCTGGTCGATGCCCTGGGTGAGCTCGGCGATGGTCACCTTGCGCTGGTCGCCAACGGCGATGACGAGCTGAAGGTCGCCCCGACCTCGCTGGCCGCGCGCGTGCGTGGCCCGGTGGCGATCCGTCGCCTGCTGGCACACCTGCATGCTGCCAAGGACCTTTCCGAAGCGAAGGCGTTGCAGGGCAGCCTGCCGGAAGGTGATTCGGTCATCACCCAGGGTGGCGAGCGCCTGGGCCAGGGCTGGCTGCGCGTATCGCGCTCCGGCGCGGCCCAGCAGGGTGCGCTGCTGCGCGAACGCGAGATCCAGGAGCTTCGCGAGCAGATCGAACAGCTGCAGGACCGCGAGGCCGAGCTGGAAGAACAGCTGGCCGGTTTCCGTGAGCAGCTGCAGGCTGCCGAACAGCAGCGTGAAGACGCGCAGCGCGCGCTGTACCAGGCCCATCGTGCGGTCTCCGAACTGGCCGGCCAGTTGCAGGGCCAGCAGGGCAAGGTGGAGGCGGCGCGCACGCGCATCGACCGCATCGAAGGCGAGCTGAAGCAACTGCAGGAAACCATTGAAGCCAACAACGAGCAGGCGCGTGAAGCACGCTCGCGGTTGGAGAGTGCGGTCAGCAGCATGGGCGACCTGGAGTCGACCCGGCAGCGGCTGGAGGGCGAGCGCCGCCAGCTGACCGAAGCCCGCGACCTGGCCCGCGATGCCGCCCGCGCGGTACGCGAGCGCGCGCATTCGTTGGCCCTGACTTTGGAATCGCAGCGGGCGCAGCTGGCCTCGTTGAGCCAGGCGCTGGAACGCATGGGCACCCAACGTGGGCAGTTGGATTCGCGGCTGGGCGAACTGCATTCGCAGCTGGACGAAGGTGATTCGCCGATCGAAGCACTGCAGGCCGAGCACCAGAATGCGCTGGAGGAGCGTGTGCGCGCCGATCGCGTGCTGACCGAGGCGCGAACGCTGCTGGACGGCATCGACGCTGAGCTGCGCAATTACGAGCAGACCCGCCACCAGCGCGACGAGCAGGCGTTGGTCCAGCGCGAGCGCATTTCGCAGCGCAAGCTCGACCAGCAGGCGCTGGTGCTCAGTGCCGACACCCTGCAGGCGGCGGTGGAAAAGGCCGGCTTCGTGCTGCAGGACGTGCTCAACGCACTGCCCGAGGATGCCCGCCTGGGCGACTGGGAGCAGGCGGTCCACCAGATCGATGCTCGCATGCGCCGGCTGGAGCCGGTCAATCTGGCGGCCATCCACGAGTATGGCGAGGCGTCGCAGCGCTCGGACTACCTGGATTCGCAGCACGCCGACCTGACCACAGCGCTGGAAACCCTGGAAGACGCGATCCGCAAGATCGATCGCGAGACCCGCGGGCGCTTCAAGGACACCTTCGACCGCGTCAACGCCGGCGTCCAGGCCCTGTATCCGCGCCTGTTCGGTGGCGGCCACGCCTACCTGGAACTGACCGGTGAAGACCTGCTCGACACGGGTGTGACCATCATGGCGCGCCCGCCGGGCAAGCGCGTGTCCAGCATCTCGCTGCTGTCCGGCGGTGAGAAAGCGATGACCGCGGTGGCGCTGGTGTTCGCCATCTTCCAGTTGAATCCGGCGCCGTTCTGCCTGCTGGACGAGGTGGACGCGCCGCTGGACGAAGCCAACGTCGGCCGCCTGGCCAACATGGTCAAGGAAATGAGCGAGAAGGTGCAGTTCCTGTTCGTCAGCCACAACAAGGCGACGATGGAGGCCGCGCACCAGTTGTCGGGCGTGACCATGCGCGAGCCGGGCGTCAGCCGCCTGGTCAGCGTGGACCTGGAAGAAGCCGCGCGATTGGCGGGCGCGGCCTGACGTGCCATCCTAGTTACCTGAATGAACTAGCCGGAGAACCTATCGAATGTCCGACACGGCACTGTTGCGCATCGGCATCCTGGCCGCCGGCCTGCTGTTGATCGCCGCGATCTTCCTGTTTGGCCGTCCGAAGAAGAAGCCCCAGGGCCGCCGCGTGGAAAGCGCGGAACCGAACAGCGGCGAGCGCCGCGAGCCGGTGCTGGGCGAAGACGGCGTCGCCGTGGCCGATGGCCGCGTCGAACCGGGCATGGGCGCGGAAGGTGAGCAGGCCGAACTCGGCCTGGGCGAAACCGATCCGGGCGCCAGCGACCTCGGCAAGCGCGCCACACAGGACTTCGACAAGATCGTCTCGCTGTTCGTGGCCGCTCGGGCCGGCGAACAGCTGCGTGGCGAAGACATCGTGGTGGCGGCCGAAAAGACCGGCCTGGTGTTCGGCCACATGAACGTGTTCCACCGCCTGGTGGAAGGCCACCCCGAGCGCGGCCCGATCTTCTCGATGGCCAGCATCATGAAGCCGGGCAGCTTCGACATGGCCAACATCCGTGCCATGGAGACCCCGGCCATCGCCTTCTTCCTGACCCTGCCGGCGCCGCTGACCGCGCTGGATGCCTGGGAGAAAATGCTGCCGACCGTGCAGCGCATGGCCGAGCTGCTCGATGGCGTTGTGCTGGATGACAGTCGCAACGCCCTGGGGCGCCAGCGCATCGCGCACATCCGTGACGAGCTGCGCGCCTATGACCGTCAGCACCAGGCTCCGCCGTTGACCAAGACCCCGCGCTGGTAAGCGCCATGGCGTGGCGGCCCCCCCGGGGGCCCCACAACGGGGGGGGGCGACGCGCAGAGCGCGTCGCGTCCCGCGCCAGATCAGTACAGGGTCACTACGGCGGGATGCCCGCCGCGCATCC
>NZ_JAPTFO010000048.1:0-34603 GCF_030985515.1 Stenotrophomonas sp. Sm10 | reverse complement strand
GTGCGGGGCCGCCAGGGTGGGCCGGGATGGGGGAGGGGATCCCGGCCCGCGTTCAGCGCCCAGACGAGGAGAGAGGGGCGCCGAACGCTGGGACGCGTTATGCGGCGACGGGTTCGGCCGCTTCGTGCGACGGCAGCGCCGCCAGCGCACCGGCAATGGCGTCTTCACGGTGCTGCGGCGAATAGGCGATGCCTTCGGCGCGCACGAATTCGATCTCGTTGATGCCCATGAAGGCGAACACCTGGCGCAGGAACGGCTCCTGGAAGTCGGCCGGCGAGTCGGTGTAGATGCCGCCGCGGCTGCTGGCGATGATCACCCGCTTGCCACCGGCCAGGCCCACCGGGCCGTTCTCGGTGTACTTGAAGGTGCGGCCGGCCACGGCCACGCGATCGATCCAGGCCTTCAGGGTGGACGGGATGCTGAAGTTGTACATCGGCGCGCCGATCACAACGATGTCGGCCTCCAGGAACTGCTGCATCACCTGTTCAGCATCGGTCGCTTCAGCGGCGTCGGTCCTGGCCAGCGAGCTGCTGCGCAGATGCGGTACCGGATTGGCGTCAAGATCGCGATAATCGACCTGCAGGCCGTCGATCTGGCTGGCGAGGCGGGCGACCACGGCGGCCGACAGCTGGCGCGAGACGGAGTTGTCGCCAAGCACGCTGGCGTCGAGATGCAGAAGCTTCATGGCAGTCACCTATGTTCTGGAAGGAGGGGCGGGTTTGCCGCCGACGGAGAGAACGATAGGTTGTTGCAAAGGCGGAATAAAGGTGGTTGAATGCCACGTATTGTTCTAGATATGGAACTCGGGCATGCATGACCTGAATGATCTGTACTACTTCGCGATGGTGGTCGACCACGGCGGGTTCGCCGCCGCCGAGCGCGCACTGGGTATTCCCAAGTCGCGCCTGAGCCGCCGCATCAGCCAGCTGGAAACCGACCTGGGCGTACGCCTGCTGCAGCGCTCCACGCGCCGTTTCGCGGTCACCGATGTCGGCACCAGCGTGCATCGCCATGCGCAGACGATGCTGGCCGAGGCCCAGGCCGCCCGCGAAGTGGTGGACCGCCTCAGCGCGGAGCCGCGCGGCGTGGTGCGCGCCAGCGTGCCGGTGTCGCTGGCGCAGATGCAGCTGCCCAAGCTGCTGCCCAAGTTCCTTGAGCAGTACCCGAAGGTGCGGCTGCAGCTGAACATCAGCAACCGCCGCGTGGACATCATCAACGAAGGCTACGACGTGGCCCTGCGCGTGCGTTCGCGCCTGGATGACGACGGCAGCCTGGTGATGCGCAGCTTCGGCCAGGTGCAGGAACTGCTGGTGGCCAGCCCCAAGTACCTGGACCGCGCCGGCCGCCCCAAGGACCCGGAAGAGCTGACCCAGCACGTCACCCTCAGCATCAGTGAAGACGAAGCCCGCCAGCGCTGGGAACTGCATGGCCCGGAAGGCGAAGTGCGCCGGGTCGACCTGCAGCCGCGCGTGGCCGGCTTCGACTTCCCGCTGCTGCAGAGCATGGTGAAGGACGGTTTCGGCATCACCATGCTGCCGGAAACCGTGTGCGCCGACGCCGTGCGCAATGGCGAGCTGGAAGTGGTGCTGCCGGACTGGTCACTGCCGCAGGGCGTGTGCCACGCCGTGTTCGCCTCGCGCCGCGGCCTGTTGCCAGCGGTGCGCGTGTTCATCGACTTCCTGGCCGAGCACCTGCCGCCGCAGCTGGAGGCTTCGCGCCTGGATTGCGGTGGCGCCTGTGAAAAGGCCAAGGAGCGGATCAAGGCCAGTGCACTGGGCGCGCTGGCGGTGGATGCGGGCTGAGGCACCTACCCGCAACTGCACCGCCAATCCGTGAAACGGTAGCGCCGGGCCATGCCCGGCGTTGCTGTTTTCCGGCCCCGGTCAGTTCAGGTGGAACAGCCGGTCCCAGAAGCTGCGGCGTTGCGGTGCGGCCGGTGGCGGTTCGGCCGCAACGACGGGTGCTTCCAGAACCGCCATCAACTCCGCGCTGCGCGGCTTCTTCAGGAACCGCGCGTAGTCCAGATAGCCGGTCACCTTGTTCATGTGCAGGCGCTCGGGCATCGCCGGTAGCTCGCCACCCTGTAGCAGCACCCGCAATGCCTGCGGGCGGTCCAGGCGGATCGCCTCGTACAGAGCGGTGCCGCCACAGCCTGGTTCGATCTGGTTGGCGCGCTGCGGCGCGTCCTTCAACAGGACGTGCAGCGCATCCGGGTCGTCGCGTTCAACGGCCGCTACCAGCCGTGCCAGCGCTTCAGCTTCGTCGGGTGGAAGGCTGTCGCGATAGGCCTGGTCGGCAATCTCGCGCTCGTCGCGTCCATCGCCGCCCTGGATGCACAGGAAATCGGTGACCAGGGCGGCCGGAATGCCGGACGTATCCAGCGCCCAGTAGCTGGGATACACACCGTCGCCCCAGCCGCTGGTAAAGACCACCAGGCCTTGCGGCGAGTCCTCGCCCCAAGGGCGGTACTCGGCGCCTTCGTCGAGGCCGTCGTGGTCGATCAGCGCATCCGACCACTCGCCGCCTTCGTCGCCATCGGCCCGTTCGATCAGCGCCAGCAGTGCCTGTTGGGTGTCGGTATCCATGAAGCAGCCGATGCCGGCGTCGACCGGGTAGCCGATGAAGCTGTCCTCATCCAGGCCGGTCAGATCCTGCGTGGTCCAGCGCGCCATCTGCCAGTGCAGGGCAGACGCAGTGAGAGCTTCGCGGGGCTTGAACCAGACCACGGCCAGCGCCGGACGGCCGCTGTGCACGATGATTTCGACCGGATGCCGGCCCAGCGGGGCGGTGTAGTCGGCCAGCGCTGGTGCTTCGGCCTGGACAAGCGGATCGCAGACCACCAGATGCCCGCTGCTGACCGGCAGATGGCCGGCGAAGGTGCGGTGCAGGGCCAGTGCGGCCAGCTGGGTGTCGTCCAGCAGGGTGGTGCGCAGGTTGGCCAGGTCGAGGTGGGCCATGGGGGCTCCGAGTGCGGTGAAGGCCCCCACCGTGCCGGATGCGGAGGGCAGGGGCAAGGTGGTCTTGGGCAAATGGCCTTCACGTGCGAGAATATGCCGCTGCCCGGGCGACCGGGACCCGATTGGAGAGATGGCCGAGCGGTTTAAGGCACCGGTCTTGAAAACCGGCGAAGGGTCAAACCTTCCGTGGGTTCGAATCCCACTCTCTCCGCCAGGATTCCACAAGGCCCCTGGCGACAGGGGCCTTCTTGTTTTCTCAAGCTTCTCTACCCGCGACGCCCATCCTTCGGCTTGTTGTGGCACAACGGATAGCTGGAGCGCGACCGGAAGGCCCCATGCGGCCCATTGCGGTCCACGAACACGCCAACCTTGCACGCTGGGCAGCGCTCTTCCGAAATGGCCGCGCCTGAAATCGCGGTCACTTCCACTGCTCCGTCCTTCACCAGCTCATCCAGGAATGGCGAGTGCTTGCCCTGCAGGGTGAACATCGCAACCGACCGCCGCGCACGCGTCAGCGCGACATAGAACAACCGTCGTTCTTCGCTCAATGGGTAGGTATCGCCGTCCGGCATCGCCAGCGAAAGCACCGGGTCATCCGCACGCAGGCTCGGGAAGCTGCGGTTGATCATGCCCGGCAGGATCACGTAGTCCGCCTCGCGCCCCTTCGATCGATGTGCGGTCAGGAACTCGACGTCCATAGTGCTGCCAAAGGCCGTCTTCCAATCCGAAGGCATCGCACCGCGATCCGCGCGATACCGCCCCAGAACAAAGACCGTCACGCGTCCATTGCGGCCCTGCGCCACCGCGCCTGACAACAGTTGCTGGTGCAGCTTCGAAAGGTACTGGCGAACACCATCCTGCACCTCCTCACGCCGGTTCATCTGGAACGCCTGCAGCACCGGACCCATTGCCGGCGCAGCAGAACGGACCTTCTTGCCGATCTGCGCGGGGTTGCGGCTGATGAAGCGGCTGGAAACATCACACAGTGCCTGCGGGCAGCGGAACGTCTGCTCCAGTTTCAGCACCTGGCCATGCCCCATCCACTCGCGGAATCCGGTCATCACCGAAACGTCGGCGCCAGCGAAGCGATTGATCGACTGCCAGTCATCGCCCACCGCAAACAGATGGCGGCCCGGTTGGCTGACCAGCGCACGGCAGAGGCGCGCACGGGCGCGCGAGGCATCCTGGAATTCGTCGGCCATCACCAGATCGTAGGGTGATTCATAGTGGCCCTGTTCCAGCAGCCCGGCGGCCATGTTGAGCATGTCTTCGAAATCAATGCTGCGCTCGTCAGCCAGTGCATCGTCCCAGGCCTGGAAAACCGGCCCGGCGATCTCCAGGAAGCGCCGGTAGCGTTCCTTGAACTGATCCTCAGGCATCTGCCGCAGGCGTGCGGCCATGTCATCCAGCGTCAGGCAGTTGCTCTTGGCATGCGCAATGAAGGTGCGCATCAGGCCAATCAGGTCTGCATCCGGCATCGGCTTGGCGCCCTGGTCAGGCAGCTCGCGGTCCGGGTTCGGGTCGAGTTCAACTCCAGACGCACCCAGCCGCTCGGCAAGGTGCTGCAGGGCCTGTCCACTGCGCAGGCCAAACGAGGTCGTCTCGAACAGGGCAGTGCCGCGCGCCATATGCTGCTGACGCTTCCAGTGCATCCCTTCGCTGTAATCGGCAAAGTGCGGCGGCGGCTGGCCATTGGCATCCAGCGCGAAGTGCTCGTGATACAGCCGGGCGTCCGGGTAGTAGAAGTCCGGACGATACTGGCGGTGGGTGTCTGTCGCGGTATCGAACTCGTAGCGGCGCTCGTAGTCATACGCCACGCCGTTGTAGAACAGCCAGTCGGCGATGACGCACTCTTCCAGGCTCTTCACCCGCTCGCCCTGCAGGGTACGCATGTAGGGCGCACCATCGCGGTCGTAGCCATCGGCCATCATGTCGGCACCCAACGGCGGCAGATCGCGTCCGAACACCAGGCGGAACATGTCCCACTGGGTGCGGAAGTGGGTCGAGCGGTCCTTCAGGTCGTCCACCAGGTCGGCCAGCTTGTTGAAGCCCAGCGTCGCGTCGATCGCCCATTCCGGGATATCAGGCTTGCGTCTCGTGGCTTTGGCGATGATGGCCAGGCCCAGGGCGTGAAAGGTCCGGGCCTCCACTACGGTGTCGCCCATGCCGAGCCGGCTGAAGCATCGCTGTGCGCGCTCCTGCAGCTCCTGGGCGGCATCCTTGTTGAAGGCGAGCATCACGATCCGTTCGGGTTCGACAAAGCCGCGATCAATGGCATACGCGGCCTTGGCGACCATCGTGGAGGTCTTCCCGGAGCCGGCCGCGGCCACGACCTGCACGCGGTTGTCGAAGCAGATGACGGCGCGAGCCTGCTCCTCGGTCAGCGGCCTGCTCTCGACCCGGTCCAGGAAGGGCTTGGCCAGACCCAGTTCGCGGGTCGCCATTGCCTCATTGGCGTCCGCCCACACGGCGGGCCAATCCAGCTGCCAGTCGTGCAGTGCGTCCAGCGCGATGCGGTGGCCGGGCGCGTGCAGGTCGTCGTGCAGCTCCTCGTCGAGGAACAGCTGCTCCAGCTTGGCGGGCGGCAGGGGCAGGGCGGGGCGGTCGGCCAGCAACGCCTGCTGCTGTTCGTACGTGATCCAGCGGCGTCCGGTAGTACCTCGGTCGGCAAGCGCATCTGCCTCGGCCAGCCACGCCTGGATCTGCGCCAGAACGTGCTCAAACAGTGCCTTGCGCCCCCGCTTGGAGCGCGCGAAAAGCACGTGCTGCACGGCAGCGGCAAGCCGGGAGCCCTGGCTGTTGGGCAGCCCATCCACGGACAGTGCTTCACCGCGCTCGGTCGTCAGTTCGACCCTGGACCAGAGCACGCCGCGAACGACCCGCACGCTGTGTTCGTTCGCTACATGCTGGCGGTACTGCCTGCCGTCGATCAAAAGCGCGACCTGTTCGCCATCCAGCCGCAACTGCCAGTCCGGCGAGCGGGTCACACGCTGGCCCCAGCCCGAGGGGCGCCATTCCATAGACATCCAGATACTGCCTTGCGTACGTCACCGGGCGTAAAGCGCCCTTGCCGCCCCATGATAAGGCGGCTTGGCATGGCACGCTGCGTTTCCGGTCACTCGCACACGCGAGCCAGCGATGGCATTGCACCCTCGCCAGCGCGACAGGCGTCAGGCGTTCACATCCACGACGATGCGGCCGCGCACCTTGCCGGGGATGATCTGCTCATAGACATCCAGCACCTCGGCCAGGCCGATCTGCTGCACGGTGCTTTCCAGCTTCCGCGGATCCAGGTCGGTCGCGAGCCGATCCCAGGCGCGCTGGCGAACCTCTTGTGGCGCATTCACCGAATCGATGCCGGCAAGGGTCACATTGCGCAGGATGAAGGGCAGCACCGAGCCGTGCAGCGCATCGCTCTGGGCCAGGCCACAGGCGGCCACGGCACCGCGGTACTTCGTTTCGGCGATGGCATTGACCAGCGTGGTGCCGCCGGCCACATCCACCACGCCGGCCCAGCGCTCGGCACTCACCGGCCGCTCGCGCGGCTCCGAAAGCTGCGCACGATCGATGATCTCGGCCGCACCCAGGTTGTGCAGATAGTCGGCGTGCTCCGGTCGCCCGGTGGCGGCCACCACGCGGTAGCCCAGCCTCGAGAGGATCGCCACCGCGATCGAGCCGACGCCGCCGTTGGCGCCGGTGACCAGCACATCGCCCTGTGCAGGCGCCACCCCGGCATGTTCCAGAGCCAGCACGCACAGCATGGCGGTGTAGCCAGCGGTGCCGATGGCCATGGCGTCGCGGGTGCTCAGGTTGTCGGGAATCCGGTTGAGCCACTCGCCCCGCACGCGCGCGCGCTGGGCCAGGCCGCCGTGGTGGCCCATGCTCAGGTCCCAGCCATTGAGCACGACGCGATCGCCTGGCTTGAAGTTGGCCCTGCTGGATTCCAGCACTACGCCTGCCAGATCGATGCCGGGAATGAGCGGAAACGTCCGGATGATCGGACTCTTGCCGGTGAGGGCAAGCGCATCCTTGTAGTTGAGCGTGGAGTACTCGACCTGTACCAGGACGTCGCCGTCCATCAGGTCGGCCTCGTCGAAATCGACCAGCTCGGTCGAGAGCTGGTTGTTCGTCTTGCGGGTCAGCAGTGCTTTGAACGTCATGGATGGCCTCACATTCATGGGATGGGGCCATGCTAGGCTCGCGCCTCTATCGCAACAAGAACGACGATTTTCCGTAGGTACTATGGTTTTCCGGAGTATGCATGCGTAGCAAACGGTGGGACGGCAAGAGTGGTTGCGCGGTGGAAGTCACGCTGTCGGTCATCGGTGGCGTGTGGAAGCCGATCATTCTGTTTCACCTGATGACCGGCAAGCGGCGTTTCATGGAGCTGACCCGGCGGGTGCCCAATGCCACCCAGTCCATGCTCACCAGCCAGCTGCGTGAACTGGAAGCAGATGGCGTTGTGATCCGCCACGTGTACCCGGAAGTGCCGCCGAAGGTGGAATACGAGCTGTCCGAGTTCGGCCGCACGCTGGTGCCGGTGCTGCTGGCCATGCGCGAGTGGGGAGAAACCTATCGCGGCCATGGAAGCACGGAAGGCGATTGCCAGGGTTGAAGACACTTCCGGTTCCACTGCGGCGGCGCATTCCGGCCGGATGCGCTCGCGCTTACACGCAATACGGATGGGTTGAATGACACCACCCGTAGCGGCTGGAGCGATGCCCCTGGCAGGAGGGGCACCACGGGTACTACGGAGCAGCTTTCGGTTGACGCGGATCGGCAATGATCCGCGAGGGGGATCCATACAGCACCAACACCTGCGTGCCGGTGCTGAACACCGGGTCCGGGCCCTGCACAACGGTCATCAGATTGCCGTTCTCCGTCTGCACCACGTACTCCAGGCCCTTGGCCTGGGAGAGTGCGCGTTCAGAGGCCGCACCGGCAATCGCGCCTGCCACCAGGCCGCCAATGGCACCGATGGCCGCTGCCTGGTCGCTGCCGCCGATGGTGGAGCCGGCCACCCCGCCAGCCGCAGCGCCGGCAACGGCTCCGCCTCCCTGCGAACCGTCGATACTGACCGCGCGAACGCTGATGACCGTACCGCCCACCGTGCGGTTGACCTGTCCCACCGAGCCGATGGAGTAACTGTCGGTGCGCACGTTGGGTGCGCAGGCCGTCAGCATTGCCGCCACCGAAGCGGTCAGCAACGGGCGTCTCACGGCGCTTCCTGCTTGTTGGGGAACATCGGCTTGGTGATGTCCACGGTCTCCAGCGCCTGCAGGAACTGGGCGATGTTGTTCTGCGCCGAGCGGCTGATGGATTCGCGAGCGCGAATGACACCGGCAAATGCATAGTTGAACGGCACCTCGCCGGAAGCGCTGACGTCCTGGGTGTAGACGATGCTGCCGGTGGCACGATCGATCAGCTCATAACGGGCGATCGTCTTTGTGGTCATCGATGCCCCGAAACTGGGAATGTCGATGGCCAGGATCTTCACCGACAGGCTCAGCTTCACCGGTGCATCGTCGCGGAACACCGCCATTTTGTTCAGTGCTTCGGTCAGCGCGTTCTGCCACATCTGCGGCACTTCGTGCTGGGCCTGCGCCGGGATCTTGCCTTTGGCCTCGTCCGGGCGTGCCAGTGTGACCGTCAGCGACTTCAGCTCACCGTCGATCTTCTTGCTGCTGACCCCGACGTTCGGCACCGAGAAATTGAGCGGCGGATTGGTGGTGCAGCCCACCAGCGACACAGCGAGGATCGCTGCGAACAGAAACTTCTTCATCCATTTTCCCCTGTGGTTACGCTGAAACATCCATGGTGTGTCTCGTGCTCGTCCGCAACGTCCGTGCTGCACCGCGTGCTTTGCCGCCGGCGACCTGCTGGTGTGGCTGAACGCGCGAAAGCATACCTGAATCGGGGGCGCATGCGCGGCCCGCCCCGCGGCTCGCCTGAATTCCTAAAAGGGGGGACCGGAGGAATGGCTCAGAAGCGGTAGGCCGCCTGCACATACACCCGTCGCGGCTCGCCCGGGAAATGCCCGTTGCGCTCGATGAAGCCGCTGGCCGCGTACACCTTGTCGAACAGGTTCTTGACGTTGGCCTGGAACTGCCACTGCTTCCACGTGGTCTTCCAGCTCATGTCGAACGCCGTGTAAGCCTTGACCGTCTGCCCATCCAGGCTGACACGCTGGCCCACATGGTCGGCGCCGAAGCCAATGGCCGAATTGATCGACGGCAGGTCGTAGCGCGTCCACAGGCCGAGCTTGTTGCGTGGCGCATTCGCGAAGCGGTCTCCGGAGGCATTGGTGATGCCGTTCGGGCCGGCATCCTTCACCCGTGCGTCGTTGTAGGCGTAGGTCAGGTTCACCACCCAGCGCTCGGTCACGTCGGCCAGCAGGTCCAGTTCCATGCCCGTGCTGCGTACCAGGCCCAGCGCGGCCAGCTGGTTCACGCCGTCCCGCACTTCGCCGGTGGCCTGCACGATCTTGCTGCGGTCGATGCGGTAGGCCGCCATGTTCAGGGTCACACGGTCGGCCAGCAGGGATTTCAGGCCGATTTCCCATTGCCTGCTGCGCTCAGCGTCGAAGGGCCCACCGGCTGCCGGATTCTGGTTGGCGGCACTCTGCGGCACGAACCCGCTGGCGATGTTGGCATACAGGTTCACGCCGTCCCGGACGGTAAAGGTACTGCCCAGCCGCCAGCTGAGGTCGTTGCCATCCACGCTGCCACCAGTGATGCGATCGTCGTCCTGGAAACCATCCCAACGCAGTCCGGCCAGCACATGCCAGCGCGTGCCCAGTGCCAGCTCATCCTGCAGATAGCCACCGTAACGCTTGCTGCGGGTGGCGGTGCTGCGCCAGGGCAGGGCGGCCAGGTTGTAGTCGTGCCAGGTGCTGGCGCCATAGACCGGGTTGAACAGATCGATGCCGCGCACCGGACCGGCGCCGCGTGCCAGGTCGGCACTGTTGGCGGTCTGCGCGGTGAAGTCGGCGTCGAGCTGGTAGACGTCGGCGCCGAACAGCACCTTGTGTTCGATACGGCCGGTGTTGATCCGCCATACGGCATTGCCGCTGGCGGTGAACGCCTCGTTGTCGCGGATCTGGTTGCGCAGCTGGCGCGTCATCCACTCGGCCACGCCATCGCGGTCACGGTCGATCAGCCCCATCGGTTCGTGGTACATCTGGTGCTCGTTGTTGCTGAACCAGCGCGCAGCAATATCCACGTCCAGCGTATCGAGCGGTGCGAAGCGATACTGCGCCAGCGCCACCCTGGCGCGCATGTCGAGGAAATCACTGGCCTCGTTGTGGTTCCATCGCCGGTCGGTCAGGAAGGTGCCGGCATCGTTCACTGGGACGCCCCGGAGCCGGTTGCCGCCCAGGTTCTGGGTGATGTCGGTGAACTGCAGCACCAGCTCGCCGGTCTGGCCAACGTCGAAGGCCAGTGATGCATCGCCGATCACGCTTTCGCTGTCGGCGTTCCAGCGCACGCCCTGCTCGCTGTCGGCATAAAGGCCGGCGCGATAGCGGATGCTCCCGCTGGCATTCAGCGGGCCGGTGCCTTCTATCGATCCGGCGCGGAAGTCCTTGTCGCCTGCCTGCAGTTCGATGCGGCGTTCGGCGGTGGCCTTGGGCTTGCGCGTCACGTAGTTGATGACACCGCCCGCATCACCACCGCCGTACAGCGCACCGGCCGGGCCCTTCAGCACTTCCACGCGTTCGATGTTGAACAGTTGCGGCACCGAGAAGCCTGCATAGGGATCGCCGCGCAGGCCGTCGTAGAGCACGTTTTCCTGGCGGAACCCGCGCAGGGTGACGCCGGCATAGCTGAAGAAGCTGATGCCGCTGATGCTGCGATACAGGTCGGTGACCTGACGCGCGGCCTGGTCGTCGATCAGCTCGCGCGGCACGACCTGGATCGACTGCGGTACCTGCTCCAGAGGCGTGTCAGTGCGGGTGCCGACAGCGGCATCGTTGGCGCGGTACAGGGTCTGCGCGCGGCCGCGGACTTCCACTTTGTCCAGATCCTTCGGGGCATCAGCGGAGGCCTCGGAGGCCAGTGCAGGCGTCGCCAGGGAAAGGGACAGCGCCGCGCAGAGCGCGTTCTTCAGAAGGGCGGGAAGGGGCATGAGGGAGTCAGGATGGGCTGCAAATGAGAAAGATTAGCATTTGCAAAGGTTCGTGGCCCATCCCCCCTGGTGCGCTGGGGAGACGCAGGCTCGGGTGGGTGTACGGTGTGCCCGGCAAAGCCACCCGCACACCGGTACGGCCCCCCACGTGCCATCAGCGGTGCGAGGTCGGCGACAAAGCGTCCGCGCTGGAGTCCTCACTGGAACGCGGATTCGGTTCGCTTCAGCAACGCGCCCGCTAGGGCGATGCCACCACGGCCTGCGCGCGGCGCGCGGCCTCGGTCATTACCGAGGCCAGCTGCTTCAACGAGTAAGGCTTGCGCAGCAGGGTAAAGCCGTGGCCCGGATCCCGGGCAAGCAACTCGCTGTAGCCGCTGGTGAGGATGATGGGGAGCTCTGGCAGGCGGTCGCGGATGGTGCGGGCCAGATCCAGGCCGTTCATGCCCGGCATCACGACGTCGCTGAACACCACGTGGAAGCGCGAGGCATCCCGTTCCAGCTCCGCCAAGGCCTCGTCTGCATTGCGCGCAAGCATCACGCTGTAATCGAGCTCGCGCAGGGCGCCAACCGCAAATTCGGCCACGTCGACGTTGTCTTCCACCACTAGCACGCAGACGCCGTGGCCATGCTGCAGCCCCGATTGCGCCGCCGGCCGTTCCGTCGTTTCTCCTGCCTGCGCCAGCGGCAGGTACAGCGTAAAGCGGCTACCGGCGCCCGCCTGGCTCTGCACGTCCACCTCGCCTTCGGACTGCTTGACGAAACCGAACACCTGGCTGAGACCGAGCCCGGTCCCGGCACCGACGCTCTTGGTGGTGAAGAAGGGCTCGAAGATGCGGTCGACCACTGCAGGGTCGATGCCTGCGCCGGTATCGGTGACACTGATGGCAGCAAAGTCGCCCTTCATCGGGGCGGCGAAGCGCACCGAAGGCACCGCAGTGACCTGCTCCACTTCGATGGTCACCCTGCCGTGCCCGTCGATCGCATCGCGGGCGTTGACCGCGATGTTGATCAATGCGGTGTCGAGTTGGGTCCGGTCCAGCAGCACCGGCAACGGCGTACTGGGCAACGACAACGATACCTGGATGCGCGCGCCCAGAACCGTGGTGATGATATCCGAGAGCGCGCGCACGCTTTCGCACAGATCGAAGACCTCCGGCGACAGGCTCTGGCGGCGCGAAAATGCAAGGAGTTGCGCGGTCAGCTTGGTGGCGCGGTCCGATGCTGCTGCAATGGCCTGGATGTAGCGGCGTCGGTTGTCATCTGCCGGCCACGTGTGCAGGAGCATGTCCACCGAACCGGTGATGACCTGCAACAGGTTGTTGAAGTCGTGCGCCACGCCGCCGGTAAGTTGGCCGATCGCCTCCAGCTTCTGCGACTGGCGCAGCTGCTCGCGGGCGCGTACCAGTTCCAGGTGGGCTTCCCGCGCCTGCTCGGTGATCGCCGCGACCTGCCGGCTGTGCAGGTCGCGCTCGATCACCCGTTCGGTCTGCTCGCTCACCACGCACAGGATGCCGGCCACACTGCCGCAGCCGACGCGCAGCGGTGAATAGGAGAACGTCCAGAACGTTTCGCGCATCGAGCCGTCGCGATCCATCATCAATGGCAGGTTCTTGAAGCTGCGGCTGGTGCCGGCAAAGGCATCGTTGACCGCCTGCGCAACGTCCGGCCACACATCGGCCCAGACATCCTCCAGGCGGTTGCCCATCGCGCCGTGCAGCTTTCCTCCCAGCAAGGGCAGGTAGGCATCATTGAAGAAGAAGGCCTTGTCTTCCTTGCCCCAGGCGAGCCAGAGGGGTTCGGGCGAATCAAGGATCATCGCCAGCAACATGCGGAGCTCGGCCGGTGCGCTCGCGGCAGTGGCCGAACGCGCCCAGTCACTGTCCTGCAGCAGTCGGTAGGCAAGCTGCTCAGGCGCCGAGACGGGCAGGGGAAAAGGATGCATGGCCGCCATTGGCGCAGGAAGGTGGCGCAGCATAGCCGAGTGGATGTCATGGCGCCCTGCACATCACCGGCATGAAGGGCATCACCACTTCGGTTGACGGGGCAGCGTTGCACCTCTGTCCTGCAGGTTGCCGCGATCGGGACCGCCGCGCGCTGCTCACTACGCCCGCGGACTCTGCCCCTGGCGGAAGGTCGCGAAGGCGGCCTGATCGCCGCGTCTAGTCCTCACGTGCGCTCCGCGCGGCGAGGGCGTCGCGGCCGGCGTCGGTAAGATCGATATCCCCGTCTTCCGCCTGTACCGCCAAACCCACGTTGACTGCCCACGTCGCCGCGTCGCCGCGCACCGGTTGCGCAGCGGCGATTGCCTCCAGGATCTCCCGCTGTTGCGCCGTCATGCCCATGAGCCGGCCCTCAGATGCCCAGCAACGAGGTCGGTTGCCAATCCGACAGCCTGGCGTGGCTGACCGGTTGGTGGCAGCCGCACTCGTCGCAGCGGAACAGTGCTCCACCCGGAAGGTGAACCAGATTGTCTTCGCTGGCCGAACTGGTCGAGGAGCAATGCCGGCAGGTAACAGTGAGCGCAGTGATGCGCTGCACGCCGCCGGACAGATCGAACACGGCCTCGAATGCGCGAATGACAGGATGGGCAGTGTCCGGCATCTGGATCTCGACAGGGCAGGGAGGTTGGGAAATCGCATCGTCGCGCGTTGGCCGTGATGGCGCAGTCAGCCAGATGCATGGACACGATCAAGACAGGCGCGGCAATGGGGAGCGGTTCCTTTTCAGGGATCCTTTCCAATCAGGTCCCACGGCTTGTCACAGCCGTCGCGCTCGCTTGATCACACTCCACGCCCTTGTTGCAGCGGGTCCCGCAGGACAATGAAGGCGGCAGAAGAAGTCCCGCCCTGCCGGCTCAGGCGATGCAGATCATCAGTACCGTGCACAGCACCAGCATCAGCACGAACACACGCCGGCTCAGCGCCAGGCACGCCAGATAGGCGGCCAGCGCCCATGCAGCCAGCAGCGCGCAGGCCACCAGCCACAGCCCGATGGCCATCACCGATCCGGCCGCCAATGCAGATAACGCGATGGCCTTGAACAGCGCCACGCCCAGCACACTGCCCAGCATGCCGGCCTGCAAGGCAATGGCATCGTGGTGGGCAGGAACGCGGTGGTGGCGCATTGCGGGTCCGGTGCAGGCCGAGGGGCGTCGGCTGCACTTTGCCCAAAGGCACATCCACGAAATGTGTTCATTGCACCCGAAGCGCGTGGTCGAGCATCCTTGGTGGAACACCCCTCGGCAGATTGCAGGTGCTGCCGGTACGAAGCGCCGTGCTGGTCAAGGCGCTGGCATCCACTTGCCTGTGAATGCCGGTTCTTCAGTGGCTGCCGGCGACGGCGGCCTTACGCTTCCTGTCCAGTGACACCGCCACGCACCACAGCAGCAGGCCGCCAATGGCAGTGGCCGCACCGACATAGCCGGTGCTGGCCGGGCTGAAGCCGGCGCTGATCGCCATGCCGCCCAGCCAGGGGCCGAGCGCATTGGCGGTATTGAACGCGGCGTGGTTGGAGGCGGCCGCCAGCGTCTGTGCTTCACCGGCCACGTCCATCAGGCGGGTCTGCAGCACTGCCGCCAGCGCGCCCATGGTGCCGACGGTGATGATCATCGGGCCGATCGTCCACACGGACTGCGCGGCCAGCGGATACAGCAGCAGCATCAGGATCGACCACAGCAGGACCACGGCGGCGGCCTTGAAGTGGAACCTGTCCACCAGCCAGCCACCGGCGATGTTGCCGATGATCGCGCCGATGCCGAACACGCCCACCGCCAGCGGCATCCACGATTCGGCCACGCCGGTGACCTGCACCAGGGTCGGTGCCAGGTAAGTGAACACGCAGAACATGCCGGCGAAGCCGACTGCGCCGATTGCCAACGCCAGCCACACCTGGGACGTGTTGAAGGCGCGCAGTTCGCGCATCGGCGAGGTGCGCACCTCGTCCGGATCCGGCAGCAGGAAGCGGGCGATCATCGCCACGGTGGCGATGGCCAGCACGCTGACCAGGGCAAAGGCGGTGCGCCAGCTCAGCTGCTGGCCCAGCCAGGTGGTCAGCGGGTTGCCGACCAGGATTGCGATCGACAGGCCCAGCAGCACCCGCGACATCGCCTGGCCGCGCTGGCCGGCAGGGCTGATCGCCGCGGCCACCAGCATCGCAACGCCGAAGTAGGCGCCATGCGGGAGGCCGGCGACGAAGCGTGCCGCCAGCATGGTGCCGTAATTGGGTGCCAGCGCGCTGGCGAGGTTGCCCACCGCGTAGAAGCCCATCAGCGCCAACAAGAGCTTGCGGCGCGGGAAGCTGGCACCCACGAAGGCGAGGATCGGCGCACCGACGACAACGCCGATGGCATAGGCGCTGATCAGGTGACCGACCTGCGTTTCGGAGATCGACAAGCCGCGACTGATCTCCAGCATCAGGCCCATGCTGGCGAACTCGCTGGTCCCGATGGCGAAGCCACCCAGAGACAGGGCGAGGATGATCAGGGTGCGCTGACGGGGCGTCAGCCGCGCAGCCAGGGAAGAGGTGGGGCTCATGCGGGGGCGCGACGGGGCGGGGGAGCCCCCCATTGTACTGCTGCACCGCAACAAGGGCAGCAGCGCTCAGGTAAATCAGCGTTCGATCAGTGACACGCCGCCCCCCGCTGTCCGTGCGGCCTGGTCAGATGCCCAGCGCTGCCCGGGCGTGCGCGTACTTGCCGCGCAGGCGCCCGGCCGTCGCCGTGTCGAGCATCGCCAGGCGCTGCGGATCGGCGTTGTCATCCAGATCGGCCCGCTTCACCTTCAGTGCCAGCGGTGGGCGGCAATGCGCGCGTAGTAGCTGTCCGCGTCGGGGGCCGCGGCGCGCTTGAGCAGGTGCACCGCCTCGCGCAGCGGGGCGGGGAATGCCTCGATGCGTGCGGCAAACGCCGGGCAGTCCTCGGCCACATCATGCAGCCACGCCACCACTTCGGCGTCATCGTCGCCGCGCACCGCAGCCGCCACCCGTGCCACATGACGATGTAAGGCTGGCCGGCCTTGTCCATCTGGCCGGCGTGCGCCTCGGTGGCCAGGGTGCGGGCAAGTGCTACCCAGTCCATATCGGTCTCCTTGGATATCGGCGCGCAGTTTCGCGCAAAAGCAGGGAGCGGTTGTCGATGCGGCGATGACACTGCGATGGGCATGATGGCTGGGCAGGGGCGCGGCGTCGCCCCGAGGAGGAGGAGTTCGATGCAGGAATTCAGGCATGTGCTGGAAACCCGTGGCCGCTACCAGCTGGTAGCGGTGTCCCACGAGCCGGTGTACGCTCCGGGCGATGTGGTCGGCCATGCGGTCGTCGCCGACGATGGGGATCGTCTGACCGACCTGGTATCGCTGGCCGAAGCGCGCCAGTTGCTGTTGCAACGGGTGCGTGAAGAGGGCGAAGAGCCCGGGCTGGAGAACGAAAATCACCTGCGGAAAAAGGCGTCGCGCTGGCGCCGCCGCTAGGCCGTCGCGCCCTCGTGCGCATCATGGAGGATTCGGGTGTTGCCCAGTAAGAAGTATCTGCTCATCGCCATCATCACGCTGGCGACCCTGCTGCTTGGTTTCGTGTTTTCCGGCTACCTGACGCTGCTGTTCCTGGGCCTGGATACCAAGCTGTTCACCTGGAACACCTACTACCAGTACTTCAACGCGCTGGACCAGCCACAGGTCGCGCCCTTCGTTGGCAAGATCCGATGGGCCGGCTACGTGGGCTTCGGCCTGCCGCTGCTGGTATTGGTGGTGACCGGCCTGGTGCTGCTGCTGAAGAAGGACAAGCGCTCGCTGCACGGCGATGCACGCTTTGCCACCGGCGCCGACCTGGCCAGGCATGGCATGTTCAAGAAGACCGGCCAGAGCATCGTGGTCGGCAGCCATGGTGGCAAGCTGGTGCGCCTGGATGGCCAGCAGTTCGTCATCCTGGCCGCGCCCACCCGCTCGGGCAAAGGCGTGGGCGTGGTCATCCCGAACCTGCTGGAGTACGGCGAATCGCTGGTGGTGCTGGACATCAAGCAGGAAAACTTCGACCTGACCAGCGGCTGGCGCGCCAGCCAGGGTCAGGAAATCTACCTGTTCAATCCTTTCGCCGAGGACCGGCGCACGCATCGCTGGAATCCGCTCAGCTACGTCTCCGACGATCCGGCGTTCCGCGTCTCGGACCTGATGAGCATCGCTGCGATGCTGTATCCGGATGGGGCCGAGGACCAGAAGTTCTGGGTCAGCCAGGCGCGCAACGCGTTCATGGCCTTCACCCTGTACCTGTTCGAGAACTGGGACGACGAGCGCAGCAGCGGTTTCCCGGGGGGCGCCGGCACGCCCACGCTCGGCGCGGTGTACCGGTTGTCCTCCGGCGACGGGACCGACCTGAAGAAGTACCTCAAGACCCTGTCGGAGCGGCCGTTCCTCAGTGCCAACGCACGTTCGGCCTTCGCCAACATGCTGTCGCAGGCGGACGAGACCTTCGCCTCGATCCTGGGCACCTTCAAGGAGCCGCTGAACCCCTGGATCAACCCGGTGCTGGACAAGGCCACCAGCAGCAACGATTTCCTGCTGACCGACGTCCGCAAGAAGAAGATGACCATCTACATCGGCATCCAGCCGAACAAGCTGGCCGAGAGCCGGCTGATCATCAACCTGTTCTTCAGCCAGCTGATCAACCTCAATACCAAGGAACTGCCCAGGTCCAACCCGGACCTGAAGTACCAGTGCCTGCTGCTGATGGACGAATTCACCTCGATCGGCAAAGTCGAGATCATCGCCTCGGCGGTGTCCTACATGGCTGGCTACAACATCCGCCTGCTGCCGATCATCCAGAGCATGGCCCAGCTCGATGCCACATACGGCCGCGAAGTCTCGCGCACGATCATCACCAACCATGCCCTGCAGATCCTGTACGCGCCGCGTGAGCAGCAGGATGCCAACGACTATTCGGACATGCTGGGCTACACCACGGTGCGCAAGAAGAACGTCACGCATGCCAGAGAGAAGACCCACAACTTCACCGAAGAGCGGCGTGCACTGATGCTGCCGCAGGAGCTGAAGGCGATGGGGCCCGACAAGGAAGTGTTCCTCTACGAAGGCATACCGCATCCGGTGAAATGCGACAAGATCCGCTATTACAAGGATCGCTATTTCACGTCCAGACTGCTGCCGAAGGTCGATGTTCCGATGCTTAACGTCTAATTCACGACGCTAAATTTGTGACTTGGATTCATATTCACTGAAGTGAAAACGTGAGGTAAGTCAAGAATTCGGCATCTGTTCATAGATTTTCAGACTTGTCTGACATGGAATTGACGCGTGGTTGTGCGACCCTATGTCTGTCGTCCAGAAATGTGTGCTGGATGTCAAAGATGTGGCAGTAGGGTGGCCAGGAGTTTGTGCCATGGAAACAAGGATGGTTTCGACGTTGGTGAGGTATGCGGGTGGGTTGTCGGCTATGTCCGGCGGCCCCGCAACTTGGTTGGCAGCCGTTGGCTGCAGGGGAGCCGGAGTGGGTGTGCCGCACGCAGCGCATCCCTCCGATTCCGGCGTGCGCGATGCAGCGCCGGACGACCAGGGGACCAATGCTCGGGACTGCTTTTTCGTACGTCAAAGTGAAGCCCGTATGAATCAGGCGTTTATCGCGAAAATGTCCATCGCCGCAGTGGCGGCGCTGATGGTGGCCGGTTGCGCCACCAAGTCCGCTCCGGATTTCGGAGGCCGCTGGAAGCCGGTCAACCGCTTTGCTGCGACGACGACCGAAATTCCGCTGTACTCCAGCTACGTCTACCAGGCCTCGCCGATGGATGGCACGCTCAAAGCCATGCTCGAGCGTTGGGCCAAGGATTCCGGGCGCACGCTGGACTACCGCCTCAGCTCGGATTTCACTCTGTATGGCGCGGTCTCGAACATCGACACCACCAACGCACAGCAGGCCGTGATCGATCTGACCGCAGCCTATGCGGCGCAGGGCATCTCCGTCTCCATCGTTGGCAACCAGATCGTTGTGCAGAGCGCTGGCTCGACGCCGACCGCGTCGGCGCAGGGCGCTGATTCCAACAGCGGCACCTGAGTCCACCTCGAAATCATCGAACGTGCCGCTCCCCGCGCCTGTCGCAGGGGTGCCACGCCCATTGATGTTTCAGCAGTACGGAAGAATCCATGTTCCGCAAGAAGGATCCCGGCAATAGCCCCAAGGTCGAGCAGTCGGTCGCCAAGGCGGTCAGCTACGAGATCACCGTGGCCGACATGGCACGCCGCAGCGAGCGGCGTGCATGGTGGGTCGCCACAGGCTCATTGCTGATGTCGCTCGCACTGGCGGGCGGCTACTACTACATGCTGCCGCTGAAGGAAAAGGTGCCGTTCCTGGTGATGGCCGATGCCTACACGGGTACGGCGACCGTCGCGCGGTTGAGTGGCACCTTCCAGGGCGAGACGATCACCACCAACGAAGCGATCAATCGCAGCAACGTCGCCCAGTACGTGCTCGCGCGCGAATCGTATGACTCGGCGGTGATGGGCCTGCGTGACTGGGAACTGGTGTTCGTGATGTCCACCGATCCGGTGGCGCAGTCCATGCGTGTCCGCTATGCCGGCAACAATCCGCAGAACCCATTCGTGATGTACGGTCGCGAGCGCGCCATCCGGGTCAAGATCCTCAGCATCACGCCACTGGGTGCCGAGCCGAACGGCAGCTTCCGAGGCGCTTCGGTGCGCATCCAGCGCAGCCTGCTGGACAAGCGCACCGGCGTCTCTACCTACCTGGACAACCAGCTGGTGACGATGCGCTTCGAGTACAACCAGAACCTGGCGTTGTCCGAACAGGATCGCATCCTCAATCCGCTGGCCTTCCAGGTCACCGAGTACCGCGTCGACAACGACTATTCGCGTGGCGTGCCGGTGCCGGATGACGGTGCCATGCAGGCGCAGGCGCAGCAGGCCGCACAGGCGGCGCAGCAGGCACAGGGTGTCTACGATCCCAACAATCCGGCCGCAGCCACCATGATCGACCCGGCCACCGGCCAGCCGGTCGCGGTGCCAGCCAACGGCCAGGTACCGGGCCAGGCAATGCCGGGACAGCCTGTACAGGGCCAACCGATGCCGGGTCAGCCGGTGCAGGGGCAAGCAATGCCGGGGCAGGCCATGCCCGGACAGCCGGCCATGAGGCCGGCGCAGAACAATTCCACCGGAACTGCTGATGGAGCAAGCAACCGATGAGTAGTCGAAATATCAGGGGAAGCGCGCTGGCGCTGCTGTCGATGTTGTCGTTGCTGTTCTCAGCAGCGGCGATGGCGCAGGCGGTTGACCACTACGAGTACGAGAAGGACCGCATCTATCCGGTTCGCACCGGCCTGGGCCTGACCACCCAGATCGAGTTGAGCCCGAACGAGAAGATCCTCGACTACAGCACCGGCTTCAGCAGCGGCTGGGAACTGACCCGTCGCGAGAACGTGTTCTACCTCAAGCCGAAGAACGTCGACGTCGACACCAACATGATGGTGCGCACCGAGACCCATTCCTACATCTTCGAACTGAAGGTGGTGGCCACCGACTGGCGCCAGCTGGAGCAGGCCCGTCGTGCAGGCGTGCAGTACAAGATCGCCTTCGTCTATCCCAACGACACCGTGTTCGGTGTCGCCCAGGAAGCGGTGGAGGAAGAGGCCAAACCGCTGTTGAGCTCGGAACTGGCCAAGGACCGCCAGTACAACTTCAACTACTCCTATTCGACCAGCAAGGCGAAGAAGATGGGGTGGCTGATCCCGGTCAACGCCTACGACGATGGCCGTTTCACCTACCTGAAACTGCCGAATTCGCCGGAGTACAAGACCGGCATCTTCCCGGCCGTGTTTGGTCGTGAAACGGAATACGGTGAAGACTTTGTGGTCAACACCACGGTTGAAGGCAATACGCTGATCGTGCACGGGACGCACCCGTATCTGGTCATCCGCCACGGCGACTTCGTCGTCGGCCTGCGAAGGAACGTGAAGAAATGAGCCAGCAGAACACTCCCGGAAACGACCCGAACAATGGACGCGACGAGAGCCAGAGCCCGTACGGCGCACAGGGTGCCGCGGACGCGCCGTCGAATCCCTACTTCGGCACGGCCCAGGCCGAGCCGGCGCCGGATCTGGACGCGGCCGCGCCGCAGCTGCGCTCGGCCGAAGAGCAGCGGCTGAACCGGAAGGCGCTGCTGTTCCTCGGTGGCATCGTGTTGCTGTTGGTGGCCATGGGCTTCCTGCTGTTCCGCAAGGGCCAGGATGGTGACGACGCCGCGCAGAAGGTGCCGGATGTCGCGCGTGCCAGCACGCCGGCGCTGCCGGACGTTGCTCCTCCGCCCCAAGCGCCGCCGGCTGCCGCCGAACCGATTCCCATGCTCCCGCCGATGCCGCAGGATGATGGCCCGAAACTGGTGCCCGTCGCTTCCCGTCCGGAAGTAGCGGAGCCTCGTGGGCCGACGCTGCTTGAACGCCGCATGGCAGGTGTGGATGACGCTGCGCTTGCGGCAGGGAACCGCGCACAGCCTCAGCGCAGTGCAATTGACGAGCAGACCCGTCAAGCCCTGCTTGCGAACATGATGCCGAACCAGCAGGGTCAGCAGAAGATTCGCCGGGGCCCGGACGTTGAAGATGTGTCGAGTGCCACCTACATCCAAAGCCCCGATGCACTGCTGGTGCGCGGCACCTACCTGCGTTGCGTGCTGGAAACCCGCATCATCACCGACCTCGCCGGCTATACCTCGTGTCTGCTGACCGAGCCGGTGTACTCGATCAACGGTCGCAATCTTCTGCTGCCGAAGGGCTCCAAGATCTATGGCGCCTACGGCGGCGGTCCGATAGGCAAGCGCGTGGAAGTGATCTGGGATCGCATCACTACCCCGAACGGAATCGACGTTGCGATGTCCAGCCCGGGCGTGGATCAGCTGGGTGGCGCCGGTCATCCGGGCCAGTACAGCGCACACTGGGGCAGCCGTATCGCCTCGGCGCTGATGATCAGCCTGATTTCCGATGCCTTCAAGTATGCGGCCGCAGAGCACGGCCCGGAGACCACCACCATCGCCAACAATGGCATGACGGTGCAGTCGCCCTATGAAAGCGCCACCGCCCGCACGATGGAGCGCCTGGCCAATGAGGCACTCAGCAGCACCCGTCGTCCGCCGACCGTCACCATCAACCAGGGCACGATCGTGAACGTCTACGTTGCAAAGGACGTTGACTTCACCAATGTGCTGAATCCCCGCCGGTAACCCAACGAACGATCATGGACGCCGAAGTGTCCCCCCTCGCCCTCGTCTCCAGCGATTTCCTGCGCTATCAGTACGAAGTGCTGGGCATCGCCGAGTACATGACTTCTCCGGAAGTGACGGAAATCTGCATCAACCGTCCCGGCGAGCTGTACCTGGAAACCCGGGCGGGGTGGCAGCGGGTGGACGTGCCGAGCCTGACGTTCGAGCGGGCCCGGCAGTTCTGCACGGCAGTGGTGAACGAGAGCAACACCGGCCAGCGCATCACCGATGCCGATCCGGTGGTGTCGCTCACGTTCCCCACCGGCCAGCGTGCGCAGTTCGTGATTCCGCCGGCCTGTGACGCGGGGAAGGTGTCGATCACCATCCGTTTGCCGTCCAAGCACACCAAGTCGCTCAGCCAGTATCAAGAAGACGGCTTCTTCAACCAGATTCTGGAAAGCGATGGCAGCATCAGCGAGCAGGATCGCGAGCTGCTGGAGCTGCGTCATTCGCGAGAGTACGCCGAGTTCTTCCGGCGTGCGGTGATGTACCGCAAGAACATCGTGGTATCCGGCGCGACCGGCAGCGGCAAGACCACCTTCATGAAGGCGCTGGTCAACCATATCCCGGACAACGAGCGCCTGGTCACCATCGAGGACGCACGCGAGCTGTTCCTGACCCAGCCCAACGTGGTGCACCTGTTGTATTCCAAGGGCGGGCAGAGCACCAGCAATGTGACGGCCAAGAGCTGCATGGAAGCCTGCCTGCGCATGAAGCCCGAACGCATCATCCTGGCCGAGCTGCGCGGTGACGAAGCGTTCTACTTCATCCGCAACTGCGCGTCCGGCCACCCGGGCTCGATCACCAGCTGCCATGCCGGCAGCCCGGAGCAGACCTGGGACCAGCTGGCGCTGATGGTGAAGGCTTCAGCCGAAGGTTCGGGTCTGGAGTTCAACGTGATCAAGCGGCTGTTGATGATGACCATCGACATCGTCGTGCATATCAAGGCGCATGCCGGCTCGCGCTACATCACCGGCATCGACTTCAATCCTGGGCGTGCCCAGGGGCAGGAGGGCTGACCAATGCTGCCAGGACTGGAAATGATGGCGTGCCCGGAAATGGCCGTCTCGATGGACGTGATGCAGCACGTCATCAACGTGGAGTCGTCGCGCAACCCGTATGCCATCGGCGTGGTCGGCGGTGCACTGGTGCGCCAGCCCAAGGCGTTGGATGAAGCGCTGGCGACGGTGCGCATGCTGGAAGAGAAGGGCTACAACTTCTCCATCGGGTTGGCCCAGGTCAATCGCTACAACCTGGGCAAATACGGGCTGGATTCCTACGAGAAGGCCTTCCAGCAGTGCCCGAACCTGCAGGCCGGTTCGCGCATTCTCGCCGAGTGCTACAAGCGCTCCGGTGGTGACTGGGGCAAGTCGTTCAGCTGCTACTACTCGGGCAATTTCGAGACCGGCTTCCGTCACGGCTACGTGCAGAAGATCTACGACTCGATCCGCCGCGGCCAGCAGGCCGCCAGCAATGGTGTCGCGCCGATCGACGTGGTCAGTCGCAGTGAGCGCCGTGCAGTAAAGGTCGAGCATCATCCGCAGCTCGCTTCGCCGGCGCAGGCGCGCATCGTTGCGCAGTCCAATGGCCCGGTGTACGTGCCGTCGGAAGATCCCGCACGCGCCTATGTCGTGTACCCGTCCACCGGGGCGATGGCGCGGGGCAGCCTGCTGAACATCGCCGACCAGGCACTGTCCAAGGTGGTACTGGGTTCGGTGGATCGGATGATGCAGCCGCAGGCGCAGCCGACCCAAGCGGGCGCCTATCCGCAGCAGCTGCCACAGCAGCTGCCACAGCAGGGCTCCGCACAGGCGATGGCCATGCCGCAGCAGTTGCCGGGCGCGGCTGGCGCCGGCAACGAGGGTCCAGTGATGTTGCGCCCCTGGAGTGAGCGTAATCAGCCTGTGGCCGGTACCGACAATTCGTACAACGCGCCGGTGCAGGCCGCGCCGGTGCAACAGATTCCCGCAGGGGATGCGGCCTTCGTGTTCTGACGAAGTCGTGGTGCGGCCAGTCCCCCGGCTGGCCGATTCAGTTGTGTTAGTCCATCAACAAGGAAATCAATCCATGAAGCGATCCAATCTCGACCTCGTCCAGGCCCAGCGCACGCTGAAGACCCTGCTGATGGCCACGATCTTCGTTGGCGCACTGTTCGCCCCGCAGGTGTTCGCCACCAACACCGACTTCGGCGGCACCGACAAGAAGGTCTGCGGTTTCTTTTCCAACATCAATGGCCTGCTGAACATGGCCTCGATCGCCGTGGTGACCATTGCGGTGATCTTCGCTGGCTACCAGATCGCCTTCGCACACAAGCGCATCGGTGACGTCGCGCCGATCCTGATCGGTGGCGTGCTGATCGGTGCCGCAGGCCAGATCGCGCGCATGCTGCTGGGCGAAGGCAGTGATGGCAAGTGCGGTGGCGGCACCGGCACTACCTACTACCTGATCAACAACGCGATCCAGTACTACAGTGCATAAGAACGTCGTGTTCCGCGGCTGCACGCGCCCAGCGATGTTCCTGGGCGTGCCCTACCTGCCATTTTTCATGGTGGCAGGCGGACTGTTGCTGCTCAGCATGTACACGAACTTCTGGTTCCTGCTCACCATTCCGGTGGCGGTCTTCATCATGCGGCAGATGGCCAAGCGTGACGAAATGATCTTCCGCCTGTTGGGCCTGCGCCTGATGTTCAAGCTGAAAGTCCGCAACGTGCAGGAACACGATGGCATGTGGGTGTTCAACCCCAACCATTACCGCGACAAGCCGGCCCGAATGGATTGAGGTCCGGATCCGGCCTGGCGGGCGTCCGCGCCCGTCGGGTCTTTTGTAACTCCTTGGCACTACCTCTTTGGAAGCAGTCGTATGTTCAGCCCTGACACCTCCATCAGTGAGTTCATTCCATTGTCGTCGCACGTCGCCCCGAACGTGGTCAAGACCACGGGCGGCGATTACCTGCTGACCTGGCATCTGGAAGGGCTGCCGTTCGTCGGCCGTGAGGAGTGGGAGCTTGAGCATCGCCACAACACGTTCAACCGCCTGCTGCAGACGCTGCGCGCACCCGATTTCGTGAACGTGGCGTTCTGGGTGCATGACATCCGTCGTCGCCGCACCCTGAAGGGCAAGAGCAACTACAAGCAGCGCTTCAACCAGGATGTATCCGATCAGTACATGGGCATGTTGTCCTCACAGCGCATCATGCAGAACGAGCTGTACCTGACCATGATCTACCGCCCCGTGGTGGCGGGCAAGCGCTTCGTCGAGAAGTCGGCGAACGTGGACAAGCTGCGCGCCGAGCAGGAGCAGGCAGTAGAAAAGTTGATGGAGCTGGCCGGCAACGTCGAGGCCGTCATCCGCGACTACGCGCCGTACCGCCTCGGAATGTACGAGGCCAAGAACGGCGTGGTGTTCTCTGAAACGCTGGAGCTGTTCGGCTACCTGATCAATCGCATTGACGAGCCGGTCCCGGTGCTGTCGGCACCCATCAAGGACTACCTGCCGGTCAGCCGGCACATGTTTTCGGCCAAGACCGGTGACTTCGTCATCAACACCCCCAACGGTGCCAACCACTTCGGCGCCATCCTGAACATCAAGGAATATGCTGAGGGAACGTACCCGGGCATCCTCAACGGCCTGAAGTACCTGGACTACGAGTACGTCATCACCCATTCGTTCAGCCCGATGGGGCGCCAGGACGCGCTCAAGGTGCTCGACCGCACCAAGGGCATGATGATCTCCTCCGGTGACAAGGCAGTCAGCCAGATTGTCGAGCTGGACCAGGCGATGGACCAGCTGTCGTCGGGTAATTTCGTGCTGGGCGAATACCACTTCATCATGGCAGTCTACGGCGACAGCCAAGCCAAGCTGTCGCAGAACGTGGCCACGACGCGCGCCGAGCTGTCCAATGCCGGTTTTGTGTCGACCAAGGAAGATCTGGCGGTTACCTCGTCTTTCTACTCGCAGCTGCCGGCCAACTGGCGCTACCGCACCCGCCTGGCCAATGTCAGCTCGCTGAACTTCCTGGGCCTGTCGCCACTGCACAACTTCGCGACCGGCAAGCAGCACAACAATCCGTGGGGCGACTGCGTCACCACGCTGCAGACCACCAACGGCCAGCCGTACTACTTCAATTTCCACGCGACCCATCCGTCAGAGAACTCGTTGGGCGAGAAGGCGATCGCCAACACCATGGTGATTGGTAAGTCCGGTACCGGTAAGACCGCACTGATCAACTTCCTGCTCAGCCAGGTGCAGAAGTATGAGCCGTCACCGACCATCTTCTTCTTCGACAAGGATCGGGGTGCGGAGATCTTCGTGCGCGCCTGCGGTGGTAACTATCTGGCCTTGGAGAACGGCGCGCCGACCGGGTTCAACCCGTTCCAGTGCGAGAACAATGAAGCCAACGTGCAGTTCCTGGCCGACTTGATCAAGGTGCTGGCCGGTAAGCGTGAGTACAGTGCGCGCGAGGAGGAGGACATCTACCGCGCAGTGGAAAGCATGCTCGATACGCCGATGCACCTGCGCAGCATGACCAACTTCCAGAAGAGCCTGCCCAACATGGGCGACGATGGGCTCTATGCACGCATGCGCCGCTGGACCTCGGGCAATTCGCTGGGCTGGGTGTTCGACAATCCGGTGGATACCGTCGACCTGAGCAAGGCCAACATCATCGGCTTCGACTACACCGACATCATCGACAATCCCGAAGTGCGCGTGCCGGTCATCAATTACCTGCTGCACCGCCTGGAGTCGCTGATCGATGGTCGTCCGCTGATCTACGTGATGGACGAGTTCTGGAAGATCCTGGACGGCGAGGGTGGCCTGAAGGAATTCGCGAAGAACAAGCAGAAGACCATCCGTAAGCAGAATGGTCTCGGCATCTTCGCAACGCAGAGCCCGGAAGATGCACTGAAGAGTGATATCTCCGCCGCCCTGATCGAACAGACCGCCACCCTGATCCTGCTGCCGAACCCGAATGCGAGCAAGAGCGATTACATGGATGGCCTGAAACTGACCGAGGCCGAGTTCAAGGTGGTTACCGCCCTGGACGAGCGCTCGCGCTGCTTCCTGGTCAAGCAGGGTCATGCCTCCAGCGTGTGCCAGCTCAACCTGCGTGGCATGGACGACATCCTGTCAGTGATCTCGGCCTCGACCGACAACATCGACATCATGCATCGCGTACTGCAGACCGCCGCCGTGCGTGCACGGGTGACGGTGGATGAGCTGACGCCGGAGCAGTGGTTGGAAGATTTCTACAAGAACCGCAAGGGCTCCGGAAAGCCCGCATCCAACAATGAGGAGGTTGCAGCATGACTGTCGCAATGGACGTGAACGCAGCAAGCCCCTTGAATTCGATGGAGAAGAACATGGAAACCCCTCCCCGTATTGCCAAGACGCCGAGCGCAGGATCCCGGCTCCGTTTCACCGCCATGGCGATTTCCGTCGCCGCATTGCTTGTCTTCCCTGCGAAGGGATACACCATCCCGGTGGTTGAAGTTGGATTGAATACCTTAAACAGCACGTTGACTGAAGCCAATACACTTGCCGCTCAGGCGGAAGCCTTGGCTGAGTACAGTACCCAGGCGCAACGGTTTCTGGAAACCACTCAGAACTGGGCGCAGAAGCTCGCGAAGTTCAATCAGATTATCGCCTCGCCACTGATGCCTCAAGGCGTGAAGCTGGAGCCGGTTCCGCTTGAGTGGAATGTCGCCGAGCGCTGCGGCGCCGGCAATATCATGAGCCTGAGCGGTATCCTTACTGCGTTGGACTTGAGCCCGGGTGGGGACATCCTAGCCCAGCAGCGCAACATCTGCGCTGCAATCCAGGTCCTGGAGAATCAGAAGTACAACGAAACCGTGGAAGTTGTGCAGAAGACGATGCCTGACATGCGCAAGGTGCTGGACAGGATCAAGGATATCCGTGATCTGTGGAGCGGCGAGGGTGCGATGGCGGAGGCCTCCGCGAATGCAGTTGTTTCTGATGCCTATATGCAGGCGGATTTTGCGACTTGGGAAAAGAAGACTGAAGGGTATGACAAGCAGATTCAGGCGCTGACCAAGATGCAGCAGATTCTTGCGCAGCGCGCATTGAAGGGTACCGGTCAGTCACCTCTGGGTACCGTAGTGAAGGCCGCGGCACTGAAGGCAGCGCTCTCCAACTGATTAGACGCTGCTCCGGTCGAGCTGCAATCACATTCTAGGTGAAGTTATGGATCTTGGGCTGATGGATGGCATGTTGGGGCAGGGTCCCTTGCACATGCTGCAGAATCTGCACGCGTCATCCTCAATTGGTGATTTTGTGTTCTTCCGGCTGATCCTCGATTACCTGCATAAGGAAATCGCGGAGTACGGCGTCAAGCTGCTTGGACGCATGATGGCGTGGGTCGGTGGCATTGCACTGACTCTCATGACGCTCTGGGTTCTGATTCAGGGTTTCCGGATCGCCACCGGGCGCAGCCGCGATTCGTTGATGGTGCTTGTGACCAACATGGCCAAGGCTGCGCTGATCGTGTCGGTTGCCACGACCATGGGTATGTTCGGTCGCGAGATGCATGGCTTTCTCATCAATGACGTGAAGAACGAGATCACTTACGTCGTGACCGGGAAGAAGGACTCACCGGAGGATCTGATCGATGAGAATCTGGGCTACATGCAGCTGGCGCTATCCAGCGTTGACGCGCTGGACGTGATGAACGACGTGACGCTGGACAATGCGAAGACCCGTGCCATGTGGTTCATTGGCATGGGCACGGGCGGTCCGGCAGTCACAGCTGGCTCAATGCTTTTGCTGTATGAGGTCGCGCTGGCGTTGTTCATTGGCCTGGGGCCATTGTTCATCCTGTGCTTGCTGTTTGACCAGACCAAGCAGCTGTTCCAGAAGTGGCTGCTCTACGGCATAGGCACGATGTTCTCCATGGCGGTTCTGGCAGCGATGACCGGCATCGCGATGAAGATGGTGTCCAAGGTTGCGTTCGCCTTCTGGGGAAGCACGTTGACGGGTACGCTGATGGGTCAGAATTTCAGTGAAGGTATGTCGAGCATGGCGCTTCAGCAAGGCGGCATGGGCCTGATCCTGACCACGCTGATTCTGACTGCGCCCCCAATGGCGGCGATGTTCTTCCAGGGAACATTGGGCAGCTTCATGGCATATTCGCAGATAGGCGGTAGTGCAGTACCGGCATCGCCTGGCCCGAATGGTCAGCCGCCGGGTTCGACGGGCGGGCAGAGTTACAGGCCCCAAGCCCCCGCGGGAGAAGGTGGAGGTTCACCCATGGGAATGCAGGTAGCGAACCCTAGGTTGCACGTCGGCCCGGATTCTGCGACACATTCTCCAGGCCTTAGGGGTAACGCTGGTACGGGTGTAGCTTGAATTGGATGATTGCGGTCCAGAGATTGGAGGAAGTTGGAGAATGAAGTTTCGACGCTATGTAATTTCCTTGTCGATGCTTGCTCTTCTGGGCGCAGCTGCGACGGCTGCGGCGGAGGGGAACTGTCCTCCCGGCTACTACCCGATCGGTGGTCAGGGCGCCCGAGGTTGTGCCCCCATTCCAAGTGGCGCACCGAATAGTACATCGAGTGGCGGGATTTCCGAATTGCCCGCAAACTCTCCGACGGGGCGGTGGATAAAGACTTGGGGGGCAATCGCCGAGTCTCGGTCTACTCAGGATGCAGGAGCATCGACCGGCCTTCGGTCACAGCTAGCGGCAGAGCAAGAGGCCTTGCGGAAGTGCAGTTCAACAGGTGCCGCCGATTGCTCCGTCAGTTTGGCGTATCGAAATCAGTGTGTGGCTTGGGTCATTCCAAGTGGAAAGACTGGTCGTGGAATGTCGGCATTGGGGCGTGGTGCTACGCCGGAAATGGCGCTGATAATGGCGCATTCCAAGTGCAAGAACGATGTGAGCGGGAAGTGCGCGGTGCTGTATGAAAACTGTACCAAGCCTATTTTTGAAGAGTTTTGATGTAAATGTGCCGGTGGGCTCGCTGGTATAGTCTCGAACAGCGTTATCCTTGGCGAGTCACGGCATAAAATTCTGCGCGCTTGTTTCCAGCTGAATGTGTCTCAGCAGTTTCCTCTCCTGAACTGATGTTCACTGGGACGAAATGCGTTAATTTTACTAAAGTAGACTGGGTAACCCAGACTGCCTAACGGGATTGCGGAGCGGCGGCCGGAGGAAAATGTGGATCCGTCTACGTCGCGTGCACTATTCCACTTTTCAAGAGATACTAGGCGTGCGTTGAATGTCCGGTCTTGCTACCGGTTCTCAGCTGGTGCGAAGCTATCTACTCTATTGGTGGATCGCATCATTGAGCTGGTCATATCTGCGGGTGGCAGGAGCAGGCACAAGCGCAAGCGCAAGCAACTCCGTCGCGACATTATTCTGACCGTATCGAATGGGTAGTGCCTTGGGGGATCCTGCTGAGCCGAGAGCCTCGCGGCAGTAATGAATCATGCCCCCAATGGCGGCCATGCTCTTCCAGGGCACCTTGGGTAGCTTCATGGCATATTCGCAGATAGGTGGTAGCCCGGTGGCTCAGGCACCGGGAACGAGTGGGCAGCCGCCGGGTAGTTACTACACGCCGACGACTCCAGAGAAGGGGAGCTCCGGGCATGTGGCGAGCGGAGTGGGACAGACGGGTAGATCTAACTGGATCTCCACATGTTGCCGATACGCAGTCAGATACGGGTCGATTTGCTAAGGCACCTATTTAGTTCGCGGAGATACGCGTTGTCTGTGTAAGGAGAGTTGCCTGATGAGAATGATCCATTTGCTAGCGCCGATGGTGTTCATGTTCGCCACATCGGCCCTTGAGGCTCAGGCTGAGGGACGGTGTCCTCCTGGGCAGTACCCCATCGGAGGGCAGGGGGTCGGTGGTTGCGCGCCGATTCCCGGAGGCGAAGGTGCGGCTACCAGTGGGCCTAGAGCGACGGGTAAATGGATCAAGACCTGGGGCGCAATATCGTTGGCGCCGTCGGGTGCCTCTGGCTCCTCAACAGGGCGGGTACGGAAGACGGAGGCTGTTGAAGAGGCGCAGAGGAAGTGTGCTGAATCCGGCGGAGTGGGATGTAAGGTCACAATTACATATAAGAATCAATGTGTGGCCGCCGTTGTCGCCAGCTCGGGCACAGATGGAACCACGCAGTTTGGTACTGGCGCGACGATCGAGAGTGCAAAGGAGTTTGCCTCCAGGCTCTGTGCCTCGAAAGGAGGGAGCGATTGTGCTGCCGTCTATGCCGCTTGCTCTGAGCCGATCTTCGAGAAATTCTAGAAGTCCTATAGCGGGTCTGTGATCGTCCGGCTCGATTGAATGTCAGCCAGACCGGAATGGTTCGGTGCGCCATAATTGCGCGCTGACTTGGGCGGCTGTTGTAGAGGCGAATCGGCATGCCTCCGTAGCTCGAGTGCGTGATGGCAGAAAGATGAATGACAGCGGATCAGATGCTGAATCTAACATTGCCCCGGGATTAAGTGGCGAGTTACTGATGGCCCCCGCGATCGAAGAGGCGAACGCCAGTACTGATCGTGGCTGTAGCGACAAGCATGGGCATGTTTGGCCGGGATCTTCATGAATTCCTGACCGAGGACGTGAAGGGTCTCATCACCCATGTCGTTACCGGGAAGGATCAGAAGCCCGAGGAGCAGATCGACAAGAGCTTGGCCTGGATGCAGGTTGCGCTGTCCAGTGTGGATGGAATCAAGATCCTGAATGACCCGGGGCTGCAGGAAGACAAGACACGAGCCATGTGGTTCATCGGCTTGGGTACGGGCGGCCCGGCGGTGACTGCTGGCTCGATGCTGTTGCTCTATGAGGTCGCGATGGCGTTGTTCATCGGTTTCGGCCCACTGTTCATCCTCTGTCTGTTGTTCGATCAGACCAAACAATTGTTCCAGCGATGGCTCTTCTACGGAATCGGGACCATGTTCTCGATGGCGGTGCTGTCGGCAATGGTGTCCATTGCATTGGATATGGTGATCCGCGTGTCTTCCTCGTTCTGGGCGACGGCGCTGGTGAACAGGTTCCTGCTTGACGGGGCCTCCAGCGACGGTATGACCAGTCAGGCGATGCAGCAGGGCGGCATGGGCCTGATTCTGACGACCTTGATTCTGACTGCGCCCCCAATGGCGGCCATGTTCTTCCAGGGCACCTTGGGTAGCTTCATGGCATATTCGCAGATAGGTGGTAGCCCGGTGGCTCAGGCACCGGGACCGAGTGGGCAGCCGCCGGGTAGCTACTATACGCCGGATAAGCCTTCGGCGAGTGGCGGCAGTCAATCGGGCGGTTCGACTTCAGTTGGGAGTAATGTCGTAGTCACGGGCAGTAACTCCACAGTCGGGTCAGGAAGTTCTGATACTGGTCGTAAAGGCTTAGCTTCGCACTAGGAGCCGGAAATGAAGTCAATTCGTGTCTATTCAGTTGCAGTGCTCCTCCTAGGTATGGGAATCACTGCCAGCCTGCCGCAGACGGCCAGTGCGGAAGGAAGATGCCCTCCCGGTCAGTATCCAATCGGTGGTCAGGGAGTTGGTGGCTGCGCACCCATCCCGGGAAGTAACACTGGAACGGTATCGGCGGCGCCAGTTGCGACGGGGCGCTGGATCAAAACTTGGGGCGCCATCGCTTTGGCCAAGGGCGGGGACGTAGGAGTAGCTCTTGGTAAACGAAAGAAGGGAGACGCGGCTTCTGAGTCGCTTGCCAATTGTGGACAACGTGGGGCAACGGATTGCAAGGTTGTGCTGGCGTTCAATAATCAATGCGCTGCATTCGTATCACCCAGTGACTCAAGGTTTGGTGGCTCTACGTTTGCGCGTGCGGCTTCTGTCGATGCTGCGAGCAAGATGGCTGTGGATGCTTGCGTGAGACAGGGAAGTAACGGTTGCAAGGTCATTTATTCCGGGTGCACCGAGCCAGAGTTTGAGAAATTCTGATTTAGGTTTCCGCTGCTGCTATGGTCGGAAACGACAAGTAGCCGGGATTTGCAGATCGAAGAGCGCCTGTCGTCGATACACGGGGCTACGTCAAACTTCGACTGCATGAATCATCTGAGTGATTCCGGACTTCAACAAGAAAAAGCTCGGGTCATTCGCTTAATCGCCCCCGGCACGGGTGGCCCAGCAGTGATCGTGAGTTCAATGTTGCTGCTGTCCAACAAACCATGCAGTTGTTCCAACGATGGCTGTTCTGCGGTATTGGAACCATGTTCTCCATGACGATGCTGGCTGCGATGACCGGCATTGACATGGAAATGGTGGTTCGCTTGCCGGCTTCGTTCTGGGGCGCGTCTGCGCTGGGTGCATTGCTGGGTTCGAACCTGACCGAGGGCATGAGCAGCACGGCGCTGCAGCAGGGCGGCATGGGCCTGATGCTGACGACGCTGATCCTGACTGCGCCCCCAATGGCTGCGATGTTCTTTCAGGGCACCCTGGGTATCTTCATGGCAGATTCGCAGATAGGTGGTAGCGCCGTGCCGACCTCGCCGGGACCGACTGGGCAGCCGCCGGGTTCTAGTGGGTCGGGTGGTATGTTTACGCCTCCCGCGCCAGCTTTGAACCCAAGTACCGGTGTGTTGGCCAACCCGAGTGCGACACCTAGGCTCCAAGGTCAGGGCGAAGTGCAATCTACTTCAGGTCCAGGTTTGCGGGGCAATGCTCCCTCCGGCAACACTTGATTGACCAAAATTGTCGTCAATGGGATCCCGTCCGCATGAAATCGCTGTTGCCTGCATTGATGGTCCTGATGGTTGGAACTGCTTGGAGCATTGATTCCGCCTCGGCAGAGGGAAATTGTCCGCCTGGCTTCTACCCAATCGGAGGACAGGGTGTTCAAGGGTGCGCTCCGATTCCTGGCGCCAATACCGGGGCGACGGAGCGGCGGGGAGCTTCGAAACCACGGATGCGCTATATGGATCAATGGGGGGGCATAGCGTTTTCTGAGACTACGAGCGACGCGGGTGATGTGGTCGGTCGCGATAGCGAGGCTCTGGCTGAGTCCGAGGCCTTGCGACAATGTGGTAGGAATGGGGCGCGTGACTGCAAGATGATCCTGAAATACAGAAACCAATGCGCCGCTTGGGTGATGCCCTCGGAGAATAGAGCGGGTGCGGCAGGTGGTTTGGGGACTGGTTCCTCGGAGGCTCTCGCAGTGGTGGCGGCCAAAAAGAATTGTGTCGATCCATCCCAGAAGGGATGCCACGTCGTATGAAGTGACCCCCGAGACTTGGACAGGGGTCAGGCGGCCGATTGGGCCTGTTGGGCCTGCTCCCGGTACTGTACCGG